>JBARRC010000633.1:0-2048 GCA_049644045.1 Phycisphaerae bacterium | reverse complement strand
AAATCCATGAACACGCCGAGTTCCTTCATCCGGTTCCATGCAGCCAATACCCGGAGCGGATGCACGTTGAGACGCCGCAAGAACACCTCGACCAGTACCTCATACATCGGAAGAGCACGAGGAGGGGCTTTCGGAATCGCGTCCAATAATCTCTTGCGGACCTCCGTGACAGCGGGTCGCTGACCGCCCGGTATCCAGCTCCCTTCGATGTAGGCACCTTGCCCGAGCAGTCCCGCCAGCGCTCGCGCTATTTGTTCGGTTCGAGAAGGCCACTTCGGCGGCTTGCTCATCGTTGCCCAATCGTCAAGTGGCTTCCACCCGCGGACGATGTCGAACACGGCATCGTGGTCGCCGCTTTGCCATGCCCTCGCCAGGGCCGAATGCTGCTGGAGCGGCTTGGCTGTCGTGCAATCCTCGTTCACTCGGGCCAAGTCGAGACCTTCAAGGAACATTTTCGTGTGGTGTCGCCGTTCGGATGTGTCTCGTGCCTTATCGGGGATCGTAATGGACCCGCCTGACGCAGTTGCGACGGCGCTCAACAAATCCAAAATCGTCTGCGCCGACAAGCGCAGGTTCTTCTCAAGCAGATGCAGGGTGGACGGTGCCGATGGCCAGATTGTTCCAGTCGCCTCATCCGTGCCAGTCGCAATTGCTGGCTCAACCGCTTCGGGAGGGCCGTCAACGAGCACCCACGGCGCAGAATAGTCGGAAGGCCACATCGGATTGACGAACGCGCAGAGTGTCCACGTATCGCCGTTGTCATTCTTGAGTTCAATCTCATCAGCGATCGCCAGCAACTCCCAGAGCAACCGGGCTGGGTGGCGGTGCACCCGCCGGCCTTGATCGGGGCCCGGCCACCATGCACATGGGAAATACGTCTGCCCGGAAACGAGCTCCTTGACTTGTGCTGCGATGACGCTCCCCGGTGGGAGCTCTGAACTTGCACGCCGTGCCAACGCGGTATCGCCGGTTACGAAGAACCGCTCTAACCCGTTGACGCGGTCGTGGATACTGCGCCGAACCGTTCTTAAGAGCAGCGTGTCGGATTCAGAACGCTTCTCCTGGCCGGAGCCGCGAGATAGCAGCAACGCTGTATCGTCCAGTTCCAACTCTCGCCACAGGACACGATTGTAGCCGACGCACTCGCGAAACCGATTCGCCGCAAGATAGAGTTGCCGTGCTGAAAGCACCTTCTCCTGCCTTTTCTCTCCCACTTCACTGATTTGCTTCGAAAATTGAGCAATCTCTCGTTGATCTTGAAGTTCGCGAAGCGTTACCGCAGTTACGACAAGATCGCAGGAATCGGCGAACAGATCGGCCAACCAATGGCCTACGCCTTCAACCATCGCATTGGTATCGAAGATGAACTCGACGCGCGTACGCTTCTCAAGATCCGTACACTCCTCACGAAGCGACACAAGACGAACGACCATGTTCGGATCGACGCGCGGTCGCAGCCAACCCGCGCGAGTGAGCGCGCTGGCCAACAATCTCCCCATGAATAGGCTCTTAGAATCAAGATCGGAGTTTGTACCGTTTAGTTGGAATCTGAAGAGATCCCTTTCTGGCCAAAGCAAGCCCACCTGTAGTGAAGAGTTCCCGCGCCAACGCATCGATATGGTCAGTCTGCTCTGTCCGCGCAGGTTCCGATCAAACCAATCAACGAGACCAGTCGGAACGGGCATCTGGGTCATGCTTGCACTTCCAAGACCAACGTGTCACTTGTAGCCATGTGCATCGCTACGCAATCGATGACGTCGCCCACGAAAAGCAGCAAAGGGATGCTTCTCTCTGACAGTTGCTCCTGAAGCCTCCAACCACTCGGCTCATTATGCAAGGGTAAAATCGGTGCCTCGCCCGGCAATTCCTTTGCTTCCCAAGCTTCTGATGCCAGCTTGTTCGAGAGTGCAACGACCTGCTTCTGCGTCAAGGCCGCAGGGACCTGCAAGCTGGATTGAACCAAATTGGCTTGCGCCTCAGTCAGAGCCCTGCCCGCTGCTTCCAGAAGCGGACTGGCGGCCGTATCTGAGGCGGCACCGCCATCGATC
>JBARRC010000632.1:0-11777 GCA_049644045.1 Phycisphaerae bacterium | reverse complement strand
GCGCTGATTCGAACCCGCGTTGCCGCAGCCCAACTCTACGCAAGTAGCGTGCCGAACAGGATTGTGACTGTCCCCCAATTCATTTTTTCCATTTCCCCCATTTCCCTTTGACATCGCATCGTCCCTTTGTAACAATGGGACGTTGGTTTGTCGTTTGAGGGGTCGAGATGATGATGGTTCAAATGCTCAAGGCGAAGCTGCACCAGGCCTGTGTGACCCATGCCGACGTCGAGTACGAGGGCAGCCTCGGCATCGATGTCGAGTTGATGGAGGCGGTCGGTCTCCATCCCTACGAAAAGGTGCTCGTTGCGAACATCAGCAACGGCAGCCGCCTCGAGACGTACGCGATCGCCGAGCCGTTCGGGTCGAGGCGGATCGTGTTGAACGGGGCGGCGGCCCGGTGCGGGTCCGTTGGCGATCGTGTTATCGTCATGTCATTTTGCTGGGTGGCCGAGGTCGAGGTCCGCGAGGGTAGGTACCGACCTCGCGTCATCCGTCTTGACAAGCACAACAACCCCGTCCAGCGGATCCCCGCCGCGCCGACGACCGAAGAAATCGCTTCAATGATCGAATGACGATACAGCATGTGATGGTGACCGGCGCGACGGGGTTTGTTGGGCGAAGCCTCGTACGTAAGCTGCTTGTTCGTGGCCTGACCCCGGTCTGCGTCGTCCGATCACCCCGGAAACTCTTCGGTCAGCACCCGGACATTGACTGTGACCGATTCGTCGTGGTGGTTGGTAGTCTCAGCGATGGCGGTGCGCTGCGTCACGCGGCCCAGCAGAGTCAGGCGGCCATCCACCTGATCGGCATCATCATCGCGCGGCGGCTGAAGGGACAGACGTTCAGCCGCATCCATGTGCAGGGTACGCAGGGCGTCGTCGATGCGGTGCGCGAGGCCGGGATCAAGCGGTACGTGCACATGTCGGCGCTGGGTTCGCGGGCCGACGCGGCCTCCGTCTACCACCGCACGAAATGGGCGGCCGAAGAATACGTTACGCAAAGCGGCCTGGATTGGACGATCTTTCGACCGAGTCTGATCCACGGCCCCGACGGCGAGTTTATGCGGCTTGTGAAGCGTTTCATCTGCGGCCTGGTGCCGCCGGTGATTCCCTACTTCGGGAGTGGTCAGGCGAGGGTGCAGCCGGTGTCCGTGAAGGACGTGGCCCACTGTCTTGTTGAGTCGTTGTTCCGCAGCGATGCGATCGGCAAGGTGTTTCCGCTGGGCGGTCCGAAAACGTATACGTGGATCGAGCTTTACAATGCGTGTCGGGCTCTAATGCCGGGTGCCAAGCATTGGAAGCCGATGATCTCGCTTCCGGTCCCGGTCGCGAAGCTCGTTGGGGCGTTGTCGGCGCCGCCGATGGCGGTGGCTGAACTGATCGCGCCGTCGGCCGGGATGTTTCGATTCGACGCGGGCCAGGTACAAATATCACAGGAGGACAGCGTCTGCGACCACACTTTGGCCGAGCGGGCGTTCGGGCTGACTATGCGGTCGTTCGAGGATGAACTCGCTGCGTACGCTGAGCAGGTCAATTAACGAATCGCGAGCTGGAAGAGACCGGTGAGTTGACCGATAACAGAATGGGTGTGTGCGAAGGTGCAACACCGGTCAGAGCCCGGAGCGTAAGCGATGGGTCGCCATGTCACCCCTCGCTTGCGCTTAGGGCCCGGATAGAGTGAGGTTCCCATGGACATCCATGAATTAACTCGTGAACTCAACATAAAGAATGACTCCAAGATTGTGTTGGTCGTCGCGGACGGCTTGGGGGGGCTTCCACGGGAACCGGGTGGGCGAACCGAGTTGGAGACCGCCTCCACACCGAACTTGGATGAATTGGCAAAGTCCAACATCTGCGGGCTGGCGACTCCCATCCTGCCCGGGATCACGCCCGGTAGCGGCCCGGGGCATCTGGGTCTCTTCGGTTATGACCCGTTGAAGTACGTCATTGGTCGGGGGGCGCTCGAAGCCCTCGGCATCAACTTCGATCTGGGGCCGAATGACGTGGCCATCCGCGGCAATTTCTGCACCGTGGATGACACCGGTACCATCACCGATCGCCGGGCCGGGCGTATCCCTACGGAAACATGCGTCAAGCTCGTCGAAAAGCTGCGTGCCGTTTCTATTGACGGCGTCGAGATGTTCGTCGAGCCGGTGCGAGACTATCGATTCGTCGTTGTATTTCGCGGTGAGGGGCTTGAGGCCGATGTCGCGGACACCGATCCGCAGCTTGTCGGCGCCCGGCCACTGGAGCCGGCCGCCCGCACCCCTGGTTCGCAGCGAACGGCTGACATCGCAGCCCAGTTCATTCATCAGGCCGGCGAAATCCTCCGGGACGAGCGTCCGGCCAACATGCTTACGCTACGTGGGTTTGCCAAGCGTCCACCGATCCCTTCGATGAAAGAGGTCTACGGTCTGGCGTCTTCTGCCATTGCCGTTTACCCCATGTACCGTGGGCTGGCGCGCCTGGTTGGAATGAACGTGCTCCCGTCCGGGACCAACCTCGAGGGGGAGGTGGAGGCCCTGAAGAAGCACTGGGACTCGTCCGACTTCTTCTTCTTCCATTTCAAGTACACCGACAGCGCGGGCGAGGATGGCAACTTCGACGAGAAGGTGCGCCGCATCGAGGAACTCGACGCTGCGATTCCCCGTATCGTGGAGTTGAAGCCCGACGTACTCATCGTCACGGGTGACCACAGCACCCCGGCCAAGTTGCGCAGCCATAGCTGGCACCCGATACCCGTGCTGCTCGCATCGCCTACATGTCGTCCGGACGAGGTGACCCAATTCGGCGAATCGCACTGCCTTCGCGGCGGCCTGGGGCAGTTCGAGTTGAAGTACCTGCTGACACTTGCCCTTGCCCACGCCGGACGACTGCAGAAATTCGGGGCGTGATGCGTAATTCCGATCCCAGCTTGACTCTTCCGAATCAGTTTGGATAAAGATGGGCATCATTTGCGGGACCGCGCGGGCGGAGATTGCATAGGTGACGGGGTTCCGAGCCGCAAGCTTCAGCTTGCACGGACTTGCAGATCGCGGTGACGTTTGCCTGGGGTAGAAGAATCCGCGCGGGCTAAAGCCCGCGGCTCACATAGTGAGCCCGTCGCAGATCCTCAAGCAGCTTCGTCAAGGCCTGCGGGTGTCGGCCGACGCGGCCGCCATAGACCGGTTGCACCATCTCCGGCAACTCCAACCTCGTCTCGGCGAGCACCGGTGCGACGGCTGACTCCCACTGCCGTTGAAGCTCCTCCTCCCTCGGACAGATGCCCGCCTGGGTAAGCGGCTCATCCGCTTCGGTCGGCTCGAACAGGCCCAGTGCATGCGGGTAGGTGTGATGTAGGACCGCCTGTATCCGCTCGTGACTTTCGTCCGTTGCATGGCCAAGACGGAGTACCCAATTCCGCCCGTGCATCAGGTGGTGTTTCTCTTCGCTGTGCAGCCTTCTCGCCAGTATAGCGAGTGGTGTCAGCGTACTGTCCGAAAGCGCGGTCAGCCGAACCATCTCCGCCGCGTCGTAAAGGAATTGCCGCAGCACGCAGAAGCCCCAGTCCTGGTCGTTCGGCAGGGTCACCAGCGAGGCACAGCGGAACTCCCGCGGTTTTCGCGTCAGTATCAGTGTGTCGGGATCCGGCCCGCCGAGCCGGTGAATCATTTCGTAATAGGCCCGCGCGTGAGCCATCTCCTCCTGCGCTATCGACAAAAACACCGCGTCCTCTTCCGGAGTCGGCGCAGACCCGGTCCACTCCGAATCACAATGCCCGAGGACCAGCTCGTCGTCACCCAGGCGACAAAGCAGATTCATCACGGCGTCGCGCGCCACGCCGGTCAACGCATCGAGGGAATCATAGGTGGTCATAAGCTGACGTTCAGCGCGCTGGTGATGTCGTGCACGTTTAACTAGTGCTCTGTCAAACCTGGGTTGATGGGTGGCATGCCCAAGCCCGTCGAAGACGGGCGCCGGCATGTTGGATGCCTCAAGCACGCTCATCCAAACTCATGGCGGCGCTACGCTTGGCCATGCCACCCACTCACCAACTGAGTGTTGACAGAGAGCTAACGTTTGCTTCGCAATGGGAAGCGTACTACGCGGTGATTACCTCCTCAAGCGGAAATACGCATTGAAGGCGATAAGTGGCTAGTGGTGTGCTGGGTTCCATTGACATGCAAACACAGGCGCAGTAAACTTAAGAGTTCGGCCTTGTATGACGTAAATCTATATGGCGGCGGAAGTTACGTGCGTGGCCGTTGCGTCTGGTGGTGAGAGGCCACCTCCGCCGCAAGGATCCGCGCAGGTTTCAAGCCTGGTACGTGTTTAACGAGGTCCCTGGGTGGCACGGGCAAGAACCGCCCTGGAGACAATCGTACCGAATCGGAAGTGTTGCTGGGGGCGGCCCTTGCCCATGCCGCCCTCGCAAACACGTACCAAGCCTGCGGCTCGAATTAGGTTAACTTTGGTGCATGCAAGGATGGAGCAACCATGAGAACACCGATGATCGCCGGTAATTGGAAGATGCATAAGACGCTCGCCGAGGCGCGAGAGCTGGTGAAAGGCGTCCGTGAGGGCACCGAAGGGGATTGGGGCGTAGACGTTTTGGTCTGCCCGCCGGCCCAGCTATTGTTTCCGATGGCCGAGGCCCTCGAGAGCTCTCCGATCATGCTCGGCGCGCAAAACGCCCACTACGAACGCCAGGGAGCTTTCACGGGCGAAGTATCGGTGCCGATGCTGAAGGACGCCGGTTGTACGCACGTCATCATCGGCCACAGTGAGCGGCGCCATGTCTTCGGTGAGGATGGGCCTCTGCTCGCCAAAAAGGTCAGAGCGGTGGTGGATGGCGGTCTGACGGTAATCTATTGCGTCGGCGAAACGCTGGACGAACGGGAATCGGGCCGGACGCAGGCGGTCGTCGAGCAGCAGTTGAATGAGGCGATCAACGCCGAGGTCCCCGCCGACCGGCTCATCATTGCCTACGAACCCGTCTGGGCGCTTGGGACGGGCAAAACGGCGACGCCCGAGCAGGCTCAGGAGGTGCAGGCGTTTATCCGGCTGAAGCTCGCCTCGACGTATGGCCGAGCCAACGCCGATTCGATCCGCATTCTTTACGGTGGCAGCGTCAAACCGAGCAATGCGGCCAGTTTACTTACCCAGCCGGACATTGATGGAGCGCTAGTTGGCGGCGCTTGTTTGGTGGCCGCCGACTTTACGGCTATCATACGCGCGGCCGTCAGCAAGGATGAAAGATAAAGAAGGGCATTTGTCATGGGCATGCTTGCTCAAATGAGTTGGAGCCAGTGGTTCCTTACGGTGCTGCTGATCGCTGTTTGCGGCTTCTTGATGCTGGTCGTACTGATCCAGCGTGGTCGCGGTGGCGGACTGTCGGGGGCCTTTGGGGGCGCCGGTGGAACCAGCGCGTTCGGTGCGAAAACCGGTGACGTGTTTACGTGGATCACCGTCGTAACGACCGCTGTGTTTCTCCTGCTGGCTATAGTCGCCAACTATGTCCTCGATCAATCCCCAAGACCGGCCGTGGCCGCGCCGGTCACGGCAACGCCCGTTACACCCGAGCCGGCGACGGAGGGTGGTCCCCAGCCGATTACGATTGCTCCGATTGAGGTACCACCGACTGGAGGTCCGGCGGGAGACGCCGGGACCGCAGCGGATACTGAGGGGGAAGCGACGCCCTCCGATGCGGGGGCGGTGGCGCCTTCTGATGACGCGCCCGTTGGCGACAGGGGTGACGCCGCGGCCGATGACGGTGGCGCCGCTGATGAGCCTGCGACCAACGACGAGGAACAGCCCGGCCCATGATCCATTCCATGACGGGTTATAGCGCGGTGCAGCACGTCGACGATGGCGTCAGCTATGCGCTGGAAATCCGCAGCCTCAACAACCGGTACCTCAAGCTGTCGATCAAGCTTCCGGATCATTTGCAGTTCCTCGAAAGCGAAGTCGACCGTCTTATCCGAACCCGCCTGTCGCGGGGGAGTGTTACCTACGCGCTTCGTGTTCGCAGCGGCGGCGACTTCGGCCCCCGGCCGATCAACGTGGCTGCCTTGCAGCAGTACGTCGATCAGATGTCCCGGGTCCAGGTAGCGGGTGGCATGCGGGTGACCGTCGATTTGGGAGCTTGCGCATTGTTGCCGGGGGTCTGCGAATCGCCCGAGCTTGATGAGGAGGCCCGACAGCATCAGCTTGACCTTGTCGTGAATCTGACGAACCGCGCGATCGACACCTTGGTGGAGATGCGTCGGCAGGAAGGGCAAACGATTGGCCGCGAATTGTTCCAATGTTGTGACGCGATCCGGGCCCGGTTGGCTGAAGTCGCGGGACGCGCTCCGCAGGTGGTCGACGAATATCATGAAAGGCTTAAATCGCGTGTCGAGAGGCTGATGCAGGGCGGCGGGTTTGAGCTGGAGGCTGAGGCGCTGGCGCGCGAGGTGGCGATCTACGCCGAGCGATGTGACATCAGCGAGGAGATTGCGCGTCTGAACTCGCATCTGGATCAATTCGTACAGCTTTGTGGTCGCGGCGATCAGGTCGGGCGAACGTTGGACTTCTTGACCCAGGAGCTGCTTCGTGAGGCGAATACGATTGCGTCGAAAAGCAACGATACGGTGATCGCGCGGAGTGTCGTGGAGATCAAGGGCCTGATCGATCGTACGAAGGAACAGGTTCAGAACGTTGAATAGTGACACCGGTCCGTCAAACGGGCGGCGCGGCAAGCTGATCGTAATTAGCGGGCCCTCGGGCGCGGGCAAGACATCGATCTGCAACGCGCTGTTGGAGCAACTGCCCGACACGGTGTGGAGTGTGTCCGTAACGACACGAAAGAAACGGGCCGGCGAAGTGGAAGGGCACAACTACGTGTTTGTCACTCGCGAAGCGTTCGAGGCGCGTGAGACCGCGGGCGAGTTCCTGGAATGCGCCGAATACATCGGCGAGCGATACGGTACGCCGCGCAAGCCGGTCGAGGAGGTTCTTGCCCGCGGGCAGAACGTCGTGCTGGAGATCGACCTCCAAGGCGGCATGCAGATCGCGGCCAAGAGGCCCGATTCCATCCGGATTTTTGTGCTACCGCCCGACATGGAGTCCCTGCGGGCCCGCCTCGAGGGACGCAACACCGAGGTTAAGGAGCAGTTGACCAGGCGGCTCGCCAAAGCCGACGGCGAAATCGCCATTGCTCGTGACAGCGGTTGCTATCAGCACTTTGTCGTCAATGATTGTCTGGAAGCCACGATCGAGCGGGTCAAAGACATTATCCAAAAGGAGAGCGGGACGGCATGATTGAAGCATTCAGGCATGATGACCTCATCGAGAAGTTCGGCGGACGATTCAAGCTGGTTGTGTTGATTCAGCGTCGATGGCTTCAGTTGCTGCAAGGGGCCAGGCCCATGGTTGAATCCGGCGGCCTGACCGACATCGAGGTCATCGTCAAGGAAATCCTCGATGGGAAGCTCGATATGGAGCTCCCCGAAGACGAATCGGCGGATGACGAGCAAGCCGAACAAGAGTGAGCGAACCGACCTGACGGGTCATGAAGTGCTCGTCGGTGTTTGCGGTGGGATCGCGGCCTACAAAGTCTGTGAGGTCGTCTCCACATTGGCGCAGCGGGGGGCGGGCGTGACCGTCGCGATGACGAAGGCGGCCCGGAGGTTTGTCGGCCCCGTCAGCTTCCAGGCGCTGAGCGGACGCCCCGTGCTGACAAACCTGTGGCACGCGCAGGAAGCGGCCGGTGTGCAGCACGTCACCGTGACCGATGCGGCGGACCTCTTACTTATCGCCCCCGCCACCGCGAACATCATCGGGAAGATCGCCGGCGGCATCGCCGACGACCTCGTCAGCACCCTCGTGATCAGTGCGGGCTCGCCGGTCGTGCTTGCCCCGGCGATGAACGAGCGCATGTGGGCCAACCCCGTCGTTCAGCGCAATGTCACCACGCTGTCCGAGCTTGGATTCAAGCTTGTCGGGCCGGGTGAGGGATGGCTCGCCTGTCGCGGCGTCGGGCCGGGACGCATGGCGGAGGCAAGCGAAATCCTCGATGCGATCATCCCGATGCTGAAGGCGAAACCGGCGAAGACAATAGCGAAGGAAGAATGGCAGTTGCGGAAAGGCAAGAAGGCATAAAGGCAAGAAGGCAGGCAAGTGGCTCGATCGTTGGCTGCTCATGCCTTTTTGCCTTCTTGCCTTCTTGCCTTCTTGCCTGAGGTGCGAGATCATTCACCACTGGGCCTTCGTAATTCGTAATTCGCAATTGTGATGCGCATTCTCATAACAGCCGGTCCGACGCAGGAATACTTCGATTCGGTTCGCTTTATCTCCAATCCTTCAAGCGGCAAGATGGGCTACGCGATCGCCGCCGAAGCGGTGAAGCGCGGGCATGAGGTGGTGTTGGTGTCCGGACCCGTGGCGTTGCCCGAACCTTCAAAGGCTGAGGTGATCCAGGTCGTCAGCGCGAAGGAGATGTTCCAGGCCGCAACATCGGTGTTTTCCGAATGCCATGCTGCTGTCATGGTCGCCGCCGTCTGCGACTACCGTCCGTCCAGACGCCTTCAACATAAGCTCAGGAAACAAAACCGCGTGCGCTCAATTCAACTGCAACCGACGGAGGACATCCTGTCGCATCTCGGAAGGATCAAAGGCCGCCGCGTGCTCGTCGGGTTCGCTATGGAGGATCACAACCACCGCAAGAACGCGGAGGCGAAGCTTCGCCGCAAGCGATGCGATGCCATGGTGCTCAACGGACCCGGCAACGTGGGCACGGACACGGCCGAGGTTGAGATCCTCCTCGCGGAGACGGGCTGGTGCCCGCCGATTTCGGGCTCCAAGGCACACCTCGCCGCAGCGGTCGTTGCTCTGGTTGAGTCGCTGGCCGCTGCTGCGCGGCTGGTGGATTAATTCCGGGCGGTCAGAGGGGGCGCCCCCGGCTCCGCGTGGCTGGTATCAGCGGCGGAGATGAGAGGTCTACTGATGCGTAATTTCCGTTTCTGCAATAGATTACCACTGCATCGAGCCGCTTGTCGGAGCCGGCGCAAGAGGGGCAAGTGCCGATGGACGCATTGGTCAGGTGCGTTTTCGGCATCAATTGTTCAAGCTTTGGCGTCGGACGGACCGATGACCTCTCAACGTCCTCGAATGTTGACGCCCAGGGTGCATTGTGCGTGGTCAGGGCGTCTGGGAGGCGGGGGCATAGGGCGAAATCTTTTGAAATTGGTGGTTGACTTGCCAACGCCAGTTCCTACAATTCGCCCACGATGCTCTTCGGAGTTGGCGCTGTTGTTTGAACGGGGGAAAGGGCGCGGGTTCAACAGCGCAGTCGGAGGCAGTTGTTCTGGAGGTGGCGCGTTGTCAGAACGACGGGAGCCCCCAATTTAAATGGTGTTGTTGAATCCGGAAGCGGCGTGAGGAGACAGTCGCCAAGAGGCGGCGGTGTTTCTTCGACCGGTTTGCTTTCAAAATGGTTGCGTGGCTTTTGTTGTCTCTCTCGCTTGCGGTTGGCGAGGCCGGCGACGGGAGGCGCGTGTCGATAGTACTCGGGTGGAGTTTTTTCAGAACGATCAGCGTGTAAGACGCAACACGCCACAGACTCTTTTCTGGAGGTCAACGAGAATGCTAGGTTCAAAACTGTCAGGTGACACAAAAATTCGAGTGTCTCGCTGGGGCACGCTTTGTGGCGTGTTTGCCATGCTTGTGTTTGTAACGGGCTGTCCGGTCACGCCGCCGCCGACTCCGTGCACGGAGGATGCCGACTGCCTGGACGACGAGCTATTCTGCAACGGGGATGAGGTTTGCCTGGACACCGACGTGTGCGGCCACAGCGGTGATCCGTGTGACGCCGACGCGGGCGAGGTCTGCAACGAGGACACGGATCACTGTGACGAGTGCACCGTTGACGCCGACTGCGACGACGGTCTGTACTGCAACGGCGTGGAGACGTGCACCGGTGCCGAATGCGTTGCCGGCACGTCACCGTGTGCAGCCGACGAGGTGTGCGACGAGGACAACGACGCCTGCGTCGAGTGCCTCGCCGACGCCGACTGCGACGACGGTCTGTACTGCAACGGTGACGAGACGTGCGGCGCCGACGGCGCGTGCGTTGCGGGGACGGATCCGTGCACGGCCGACCAGGCCTGCGATGAGGAAAACGACGTGTGCGTTGAGCCGGAGTGCGCTGTGGCTGCCGACTGCGATGACGGGCTGTTCTGCACCGGCGAGGAGACCTGCGTGAATCAACTCTGCGTCGCTGGGACCGATCCCTGTGCCGCGACCGCCCAGCTCTGCGATGAGGCCAACGAGGCGTGCGTCGACTGCCTGACCGACGCCGACTGCGCGGACGATCTGATCTGCGTTGAAGGCGTGTGCATCGAGGAAGTAGCCTGCACCGAGGACGCCGACTGCGACGACGGTCTGTACTGCAACGGCGCCGAGACGTGCGATCTGACGACCGATCCGGAGAACCCCGTCTGCGTAGACGGTGATCGCCCCTGCGACGACACCGACGCCGACGGCAACGTCATCACGTGCGACGACGGCGCAGCGGAGGAGTGCAGCGAGGGTGACGCCACATACGTCTGCAGCGCGTGCGAAGTAGAGTGCATTCCCTTTACGGAGGTCACGGATTCGCTATTGGGAACTTCGGGTGATGACGTTTTCTGCGCTCCGACGATCTTCGACTCCGGGACGTTCCCGACCTATACCAACGGTGACGCGGCGCAGGGCTTGGCAGGCGATGATATTCTCAACGCCACGCTTTTTGTAACGGGAGTCGCGACAACTTCTGTTACGTTGAGTGGCATCGAGACCCTGAACTTCACGGATGCCGGCACGGCGGTCACCACGGTGGACGGGAGCAACTTCTCTGACGTCACGGTGATCAACTCGGTCGGTAGCGTTCAAATCCTGACACTCAATCCTCTGAAGACCGTGCCGGACTTTGGGATCACCAACAGCACCAAAGGCATGGCGGCGACCTTTACCGCCGCCGCGACCATCGGGACAACTGATGATACCACGCTGACGCTCAGCAACGCCACGGATGGTGCCTTCACCGTGGCCACCACGGCGGGTACCAACGCCGGGTTGGAAACGGTTTCCATCGTTAGCGAGGGGACCACTGCAAACAAGCTGACCGGAGTAACCGAAACGGGGGGCACTAGCCTGGTGACCCTCAACATTTCCGGTTCGACGGCCCTGACGCTGGAGACGGTCGACAGCACTTTCACCACGATCGACGGTTCGGCCGCTACCGGTGACATCACGCTGGGCACGGGTTCCATGCCTGAAACGGCGCCCCTGTATGTCGCCTTCCAGGCCGTCGCCGGTGACCTGAAGTACGTCAAGACGGGTTCCGGCGATGACACGATCATCTTTATGGACGCACTCACCGCCATCGATTTTGACAGCACCACCGCCAACGAAGGCATCGATGCCGGGGCGGGAACCGATACGGTTCAGATGTTCCCATCGGCCAGTTTGTTTGCCAGTGGCTTTGCTCTGACCGGTGTGGAGACCTTGAAGATCGCCGCGGACGGATCGGCGTTGACCGTGAATCTGGCAGAAGCCGACGTACTGGCTAGTGTGGTCAATGACGCCAATGCGTCGTCCGAAGTGATCACTTTGAGCACTACGGCCACGATTCCTGACCTGACCTTCACGGGCAATGGTGTGCAGACGGCTTCGCAGATCTTTGACGGCTTTACGTTCTCGTTTGGTAGCGGCGTGACCACCACTGCGAGCGACTCGATGGACATCGTCATCGGCAACGGTGGATTGACCTTGGAC
>JBARRC010000631.1:0-4130 GCA_049644045.1 Phycisphaerae bacterium | reverse complement strand
GGACGCAGGCCGCTACGATCTCAGTAGGACGACAGAATGACACGATGCCACAAAATATGGTCACACCCGAGCCTCTGGGCATGCGGCTCACCCCAGTCGGCCACGCGCCGTACGTGTCGCGCTATCGGATAAGCAGCTCGGCGGGCATCATCATCACCACGCCCTCTTGGTGGATCAGCTCAATCCGCTGCAGCGATTGCATAATCGCTTTTGCGCGGAGCGGATCGACCCTGGCGATCGTCGGCAGCATGGTGTGAAACAGCGGCAGGTCCACCAGGCCAAGCGGCGCCCGCCAACCGGCCAAACCTGCCGGAATGGATGTGTATTCGTCATCCTGACCACGGCCACCTGTGAACAAGTCAAAGATGCTGCGCGGTTCGGGGATCACGCGGATATCATATTCTCCCAGTCCCGTGCGCTGTCCGGCGAATTTGACGGCATCCTCGAGGCCGCCAATCTTGTCGATCAGCCCCAGCTCAAGGGCCTGAGCACCGGTAAAGACGCGTCCGCCGGCGATCTGGTCAATCGGCTTGGCCAGGCGCTCACCGCGTGCGTCCGTCACGTGCTTCTTGAATATTTCGTAGACCGTGTCCATGTAATGCCGGATCTTTGCCCGCTCCGCGTCGCTGAACTGCTCAGCGGTACTCATGATGCCGGCCATCTCGCCCCGCTGAATGGCGTGCCAATTGATTCCAAGCTTGTCCCACATGCCGGTGGTCACGATCTTACCGCCGAGCACGCCGATCGAGGCCGTGATCGTGCCGCTGTCCGCGAAGATCGTCTCGGCGCCACAGGCCACGTAGTATCCGCCGCTACCCGCCACGGAGCCCATCGACACGATCAACGGCTTTTTGGCGGCGACGCGTTTCGTCGCGTCCAGAATGATCTCCGATGCCAGGGCCGAGCCGCCTGGTGAGTCGATGCGCAGCACCACGGCTTTGACGGAGTCATCGTCCGCGGCCTTGTCCAACGCCTTTCGGATCGTCGTGCTGTAAGCCCCGGTTGCCGGGCTGAACGGACTCGGATCCGCCGCTCCCGGCAGAATCACGCCTTCGACGTAGACAATGGCAACACTCGGCTTCGTGTAGGCCTTCGGCGAGGGGTTCAACAGTTGCATGAACCAGGAAATCATCGCGAAGGGGTCTTGGGGAATATCGAGTCCATCCCGTTTGCCGTAGTTGATGGCGACCTTTGTGGACTCGCCGTATCGGGCCTTCAAATCCGCGATGAAATCCTGCCGGTGCTTTACGGAATCGATCAGCCCGGCCTCGAGCGCCTCCTCGGCCAGGTAGGGACCGTTGTTGATCAGATCACGGACCTTCTCGACGGACATCCCTCGACTGTCGGCGATGATCTTGACCAGGTCATCGTAGATACCGTCCAAGAGCCACTTTGTCATTTTCTTCGATTCTTCGGATGGGCCGGTTCGCATAATCGACTCGGCCCCGGTCTTGTAATCACCGCACTGCTCGAAGTCGGGGATGCATCCGATCTTGTCCAATGTTCCGCGAAGATACGGCGTCTCGCCATAAAGTCCGATCAGCCACAGGTTGCCCGTGGGAACCACGCTGATGTGCGAGGCGCCCGTCGCGAGTGCGTAGGCGCCCGTCGTCAGGAAGTCGGCATGGAGGTACACCTCCTTGTCGACGGCGGCGAACTTCCGCATCGCCTCGTGGATTTCCTGAAGCTGGGCGAACCTCAGGGCGGGGCCCTGAAGGTCAACCACAACGGCCACCACGTTGCTGTCGCAGCGCGCTTCCTTGAACCGCTCGAGCAACGATTTGAGCGACAGGGGTGGTTCACTGCCGAACAGCGGCGGGATGTTCACCGGCGTTTCCGTCAGCGCACCTTTGATCTTGAAGTGGGCGATCTGCTTGCTCGCTGTAGCCGCCTTGCCAAAGTTGCGAAGCGCGTCGAGCTGTGCGTGCGCAACGCTGGCAGTACTCAGCGATACGATCGCGCTAGCCATAAGACCCAGCATGTACCTTTTCATCGTAGTCATCCTCCAATGCCGACCGGAATTCTGTCCGTCTAATTGGACATTGATAAACGATTCAAGTGAGCCGCGGCCTTTAGGCCGCGCGGATATCCGCGCAGGCTAAAGCCTGCGGCTCACCAGAGACACTTCCAACGATCTTCCACAGCGCAAATCGTTGTGTCCGTTTACCCGAAATATGTTACCTCTATAATCGACCGGCTAAAAGGACCACCCGATGTGCCCGACAAGTCCTTACACCACACCGCCCACAGGCGGCGGCTCCGTGGAGCCGGAATCTCTAGTGCTCTGTGACACGTCAAATGATGGATAAAACATTGTGGGTGGCATGGCCAAGCGCAGCGCCGCCATGAGTCGGACATGCTTGGTGGCAGCGTTCAACATGCCGGCGCCCGTCTTCGACAGGCTTGGGCATGCCACCCCTCAGTTGAGGTATAACAGAGCACTAGCACGCTCCGAGCGCCGCGCGTTGTAACTCGCCCACACAAACAACAAGACGAACCCCGTAGCCAGGCTGCCGAAACCAACCCACTGCATCCAAAACGCGGGGTGATAATAACCCTTGCCGCCCACGCGTAGGACGAATAGCCCGCCAAGGAACAGAGCGAGCGCCACGAGGCTGCAAATCGCCCCACCGTTTCGACGAAGCAGCAGCAACCACATGACACTCAGGATGATTAACTCGCGCAATAGTGGAAACACCGCCACACCGTGGACCAATGCCTTCGGCAACTCGCCGAGTGCATCGGTGTTCACGCGCAGCCCACGCTCCGTTGCGACGACGGCCTTTTTCTTCCCCGGCCCCATGGTCTCGCCCTGATCGGTCATGACCCACACGTGCGCGAAGTCGGTGACGAGCTGAGCTTCAAATCCGAAGTTGCGAAGTAGCGAAGCGGCCACCACCGCCCGGCCGTCACAGTCCTCCTTACCCATCTCGATGGTTTCCGTAACGGTCGGCAGATAGTCGGCCGTCCCCCACGTGTTCCAATCCCATTCGTAGGGAACCTTCTCGTAGACGAATTGCTCCACCCGCTTAAGTGCTTCGGGCGGCGCAAGATCATCGGTCAGGCGGTGGCGAAGCTCTTCCACGAACGGCTGTATCGCCGGCGCATCCGGCTCGATCAGCGCGTTGGGGTCCCGCCAGTGTTGAACGTGCCGGACCAACCGGTGCGGGTACGGAAAGCAGACCGCCAGGACCGTTAGCCCAAAGACGATCCACTTGATCGGCAGCCGCGCATACCACCGCAGCCGGTTTAGCGAAAGCAATCTGTTCATGGTATTATTCGTGGCAAACCTCTCGCGTCTGCGGGCGCCCGTCGGCCCGGGTGGCATGGGTAAGGACCGCCACTCGACCACGCTTCGGCGCGGGCGACGACTTCCCGAAGCGGTCCTTGCCCGTGCGCGGGGCAAGACTGCTGTCTGCACGGGCAAGCTTCGTTTTCGCGCCTCCGTACGAACTCCTCACGGACGGACGTCCACCGGCCCCGGCTGCATGACGCCTCATCCGCTTGCCCATGCCACCCTCGCCGAAAGTGTCATGCACCCCAGCGAATACCCCTGCATCACGCCCTCTTCCCCACCTGCCCGATCGGCGGTATACTGGCGGGCCGTTTCTAACTCATGTGGTTCTACATTTGGAGGGTTGAACATGTTGGGCAAGGGGATTCTGAATGTGATGGCGGGCGTGGCGTTGTTTGCGGTTACCGTTCAGGCAGAGGTCGTCATTGAGACCGTAACCGTCGGTAATCCGGGCAACGATGGGGAGCTTTCGGGCGAAGGGGCGGGCGGGTACGGTCCGGACCGCGTCTGCGGGGCCGTGGACTACCTGTACAACATCGGCACGTTCGAGGTGACCGCCGGTCAGTATACGAAGTTTCTCAACGCGGTGGCGGCGACGGATACCTATGGGTTGTACAACCCGAGCATGGACGGCAGTTCCTACGGTTGCCAGATCACGCAGAACGGCACTAGCGGGAACTTCACGTATGACTTCAGCGGGCGTCCGAGCGGAACGGAAGCCGACTGGGTCGACCGCCCGGTGAACTACGTGTTGTGGGGCGACGCGACCAGATTCTGTAACTGGCTGCATAACGGTCAACCGACGGGTGCCCAGGACCTGACCACGACCGAAGAC
>JBARRC010000630.1:0-2100 GCA_049644045.1 Phycisphaerae bacterium | reverse complement strand
CGGCAATGCTTCGCGCTATCGTACACACGGGCGCGATCGGGCCGCTTGCCCAAACCAGGTCCCTCTCGGTTATGCAGGGTTCGACGTAGGCAAACTCAAGGTCCCGCGCGTCGTCGCGCCGATAGGGACGCCGGAGCAGGCATCGGCCGAATACCACGCCCAGCGACCGCGCGTAAGGCTTGCCGCGAAGCGCCTTCCACTTGGCGAACTGCCACTGGTTGAACATGTTGGTGATGGTGGGAAGGGTGGCCATCTGCCAGGCGTGCTTGACCCCGAAGAATTGAGGTGAAACGCCGGTGAGCACGATGGCCGGCAGACTGGCACCATGTTGTGCCAGCTCATCGAGCGTTTCCATGTCCGATGCGGTGTTGCCGAACTGCCGGTCGACGACGATCAGGTCCGGTGCCTCGGCCCCTTCGTCGAAGACGGGGTCGATCAGCAAGGTTCTAGCGCGTTCGAGCAGCTCGCCCGCGGGCGCGTGGAGCAACGAAAGGCGCACTCCCTTACGGAAGTCAATCCGCGAGACAAGGTAGGCGAGCGATCGCCACGCCGCCTCGACGGACTGGACCTGCGGCGAGTGCAGCACCGCTGTCAGCCATGCCGACATCCGCCGATCGAGCTCAGCTAACGCGCGCCGGCAGGCGGACGCTTCCTCGGCGGGTATACCACCGGCGCCCTCACCGGCTGCTGCCGCCACCAGGCGGCCAACCGGCGTCTTGGGCGGCGGCTTCGATTCCTCCGCGGAATCGTCACCCAGATCAAGCTGGGCGAGCACATCGTCGACCGCCCCGGCATCGGGTGCGGGCTTCGCCGGAGCCCACTTCAGCGCTCCCTCCAGCCAGGCAAGACTGGAATCGGCGGCGATCGCACCGGCCACCGCATGGCTTAGCGCCTCCGAAATAAGCTGCCCGCGCATCCGGTCGACGATTTTTTCGCGCGCGGCTGACAGTGCTTTCGCAGCGGGAATGGAGGCCACAAGTTGCTTGGGTTCAAAGGCCTTAAGGGAGTCGAACGTGAGGTTGACCTCGACCATAACGTTGCCCGAAGCCAACGGGTCGGTCGTCTTGTAGCTGACCGAGGGCCGGGCCGTTCGCACGACCTCCTCCAGCGAGTCGGCCGTCACGCCGACGACGGAGTCGTTGAGCGGCCCTGACAGCGCGCCGGCATCCGATCCCGCAAAGTCGCTGACAAGCAGAATGTGATAGGGCTGACCCTCCGTTGTCACTCGCAGCCCACGGGGCATTGGGATGTTTACTTCGAGATCGGGTGGTTCCGTATGTTCGGTCATTGGATGTCCTCGCAAAAGCCTGGGCGGTGTGGTCCCGGCAACAACCGCTCCACGTATGGACCTCAGCCCCGTTTCGATCGGAATTTGTTGATAACGTCGATAATGAAACACGCGATGTCCAACACGGCGCTCATGGATCCGAACCCCTCGATACCGCGCTGAAGCTGCTGTTTCACCACATACCTGGCCACCGGGTCATCGCGGACCGAAAGGACCATGGCCTTTAACACCGGTGAACGGGGTGGCTGCACCAAAATGTCCGTTAGTGGTCGGTCGCCGTTCTCCCGAACGTAAGTGCGGATCGCCTCGGCGAGCTGGCGATCGGTGTACCTCTTGCCGTCGATCTCGAAGGTTCTCATTGTTGGCTCGCTTTCCGATTACGTGCCCGGCGCTACATACCCATCCCGGACGTGGTCCGAGTCCATCGGTCGAGTGTCTGCTTCAACACGTGTTCGGTGACCGCGTTCCCGCCGCCGCCCAGCGCCCGGTCAACAATACCGGAAGCCACCTCCGCTTCCGGCCCGGCCCCGAGGCCCGCTTGCGCGAAGCGATGGTCCAGGTCGTAGCCTGCTACACGGGCCACCTTTCGCATGTTGAACAGGATGGCACCACAAGCATGCTGTTCGCAGCGCAATCGGTGTTGAAGATACTGTTTGACCCTGGCGTGTACAAGCGAATTCATCGTGATCTCCTTTCATCTTCACCAGCCGCCGCGGGAACGGGGCTCTTCTTGATAGACACCCCGTCACTACTCGGCGTAAAGGTTAGCAACTCACCACCCCCATCGCCTTCACAATAAAAGGCCGTAATGG
>JBARRC010000629.1:0-3636 GCA_049644045.1 Phycisphaerae bacterium | reverse complement strand
ATTTTCGCTTGGCCGAATAAATGGACACTACGGGTTTGGCACCGATTACCGCAGTGCAGATGTTTCACCGGTCGTGGGTTGGCTCGTCGCGGTCGTTCAACCAGAAACATTGGCTGCCAGGCGGCGGTATTGGAGGCTGTAGAGCATTTCCAGGTAGCGTTGGGTTTCGGCGCGTTCCAGGTTGGTGACGTATTTCCAGAAGCCGTAGACGCGGGCCAGCGTCATCATGCGCTCGCCGTATAGCTTCCAGGTGTAGCGGGCCTCGACGCGCTTGATGGCTTGTTTGGAGATCTTCTCCCAGTGCTTCGGTGACTTGGCGGACTTGGCTAGGAAACCTGCGATCTGCTCGACCAGGGCATCGCCGTGGTTGGGGTCGATGTGAAAGCCGGACACGCCGTCCTCGATGATCTCGGACGGGCCTCCGTAACACGTCGCGAACGTGGGCAGGCCGGAGACCATGGCTTCGATTACGCTGAGTCCGAAGGCCTCGAACAGAGCCGGCTGCACGAAGACGCCGCGGTGGTCGGCGACGTAGCGATAGAGCTCACCCACCAAGTTGCGCTCCGATTGGAAGCCCACCCACCGAATGTGTCCGTCGAGCTTGTGCCGGTCGATCAACTCGTGGAGCCAGTTGATCTGCTCGCGCTCCTCATCGTCGGCCGACTTTTCGGAATCCAGCGCCCCACCGACTACAAGCATATTGGCCAGCTCGCGCAGTTTTTGCGACTGACCGTAAGCGTCCACCAGGCCGTTGATGTTCTTGATGCGGTCCAGGCGGGCCATGGTGAATACGATGGGCTTGTCTCGGTCGATGTAGGTGCCGCGATGGGGGGCGCCGCCGGCTTCTCCGAAGACGAGGTCCTCGAGTTCCGGGTGCATGCCGCACAAGCGTCGGGCTTGGTCGGTGTATGGAAAGTAGATGTCGGGATCTGACCCGGGGGAGACTATGTTGAATCTGGGATCGAAGACGTCGATGCCGTTAACCACGCGGTGCAGGCCCGGCATGGTGAAGGCGCCGTAGCTCTCGTATTGGCCCACGCTTTCGGCCGTACCGGCGATCTCCTGATACGTACTGGTGATGATGAAGTCGGCCGAGTTCATCGCAATCAGGTCGGCGGTGAACTGGCAGGAGAAATGGTATTGGGCGTCGTTCTCGCGCCAGAAGAGGTCGGAGTAGAGATACTTGGTCTTCTCCAGGGCGTGGGCGATGTTGCACTGGGTGACCTGCAGTCTGCGCGACAGTAGCGAAGCCACCAGGCAGCCATCCGAGTAGTTGCCGATGAGCAATCCCGGAGTGCCGACCAATTCCGCCAGGATGGCCTTTTCGGCTTCGAGGGTGAAGCGCTCAAGATAGGGCCAGACCTCGAAGCGGGATATCCACTGCGGGACGACGTCGCCGGCTTCGTCGCGGAAGGGCACGCGCAGAATCCTGGCGTTGGAGGTGCCCATGATGTGTTCGATGGGCTGGTCGCAGGTGGTGCCGCGAGCCTCGGGTATGAGACGGGTGACCACCAGAATCTGCGGTTCCAGATCGATTCCCTGAGCTTCGAGCCGGAGCTTCATCTCCTTCTCCAAAGCCAGGACCTGGTCGAGGATGTATACGGCTTGCCCGCCGGTGTCGGGCAGGCCCAGCACGTTGGACTGCCCGAAGTACCCGTGCGGCGAAAGGATGACGATGTTGAAGATCATGGGCACGCGGGAAAGGAATTGCTCGAGCACCGATGGTTCTGGCGCCTCGAGGATGTCGGAGAGCAAGCGCAGCGTGTCACGCATGCGATCGACGGTCCGGCCCCATCCCGGCTCGAAGCCCAGCTCCTGCATGCGGTCGGCTACGTCTGCCCAAGAGGTGTCGGTAACTTGGCCCTCCAGGTATTCATCGGCTTGCCGCACTGCTCTGCGCAGGGCGGGCACGTCGCCGATTCGCTGGTTGAGCATCAACTGGGTGCCCTTGAACTGATGCACCCGCAGGAACTCCAGCAGTTGCCGATCGCCCTGATCCAGTTTCTGGAATAGCTCGCTGGAGAGGCGGCGATTCAGGAAGGACACGCCCTGGCCGATGGAGCGCGTCTCTTTGAGGCGGGGGAACCCGGTGTTAAACGGCCCGAGGTCGATTTCCAGGGGCCAGTCGCCGTCCTGTGCTTGCCCGTCGGCCAGCCGTTCCTTGAAGGCCAGGAAGTCCGAGATAGTAACCTCGTCAATATCGACGGCTTCTACGTGGGCGCGGAGGTAGGTCCAATGGCCTACGCGCGGCCGAACTGCGAAATACATCCAGGGCGGCGCCAGCGCCGCTTCCTGGGCGGCCCGCACCATGTCGGCCAGCGGCGAGTGCTCCAGGTCTGTGCCGGGATTCTCGGCGCAGAAAGAAGCCAGCTCTTCGCGCAGGTCGGAGCGTAGCAGGAACGGCTTGCCCAGGTTCACATAGCGCCTGAGCAGCACATAGGACGGTTCGCGATGTTCCTTCAGGTAGTCAGCAAGTAACTGCTTCATGCTCGAGCGCCTTGTTTTCTGGAATGCGAATGTTGCCAAAGAAGTCGTAGTGCTCGATGCCTTCGATAATTCCCCAGGCGTGGTGTCCGGCGGCGAAGTGGATTCGCGGCTCGCCGCGCAGGTGTTCCAGGTCGGGATCGTAGTTGCCCACGACCACCCCCAGTGTGTTGCCGGTAAGCATTTCTTTATCGTTGCCGGAGTCGCCGGCCACCAGGCAGCATTCCAGCGGAATGCCCCATCGGCTGGCAAAGTAGCGCAGGGCCATACCCTTGGAGGCGCGGATGGGCAACAAATCGAGATAGGCGCGGTGTGAGTAAATCACCCGGGCCTGCAAGCGCGACCTGCGCAAGTGGCGGATGATGTCCTTGCTGCTGGGGGCCAATTCGGGGTCGACGTCGTAACTGACCTTGTGTTCGGACTGTTGTTCGTCGTCTTGCAATTCCAGGCCGGGGAGCTTGGCCATGGCCTCGCGCAGGGCTTCGGGGCGCCAGCGATAGTGTATGTGCCGCGCCCAGCCGCGATCCTCGACCAGGTGTGGCCCGTAGTACACCGCGCTGCCCACCGCGATGATGAGCAGTTGCGGCGTGGGGACCTTCCAGTCCGCCAGTACCTTCTGTGCCAAGGCCAGGTTGCGACCGGTCGCAATGCCGACGGCTACACTTTGTCCGGATTCCTTGATGAGGCGCAGCAGTTTGTCTAACGCCTGCCGATCGCCGACCAGGGTGTTGTCGACGTCGGTGACCAAAATTCGGTCAGCCGTAATCAGGCGGCTCTTGGTGCTGTAGAAGACGGTTCTCTTTTCGGAGTGACTAATCGCGGTTCTGGCCGCGCGCACGTACTTGTCTACGTGTGCCGTCCAGGAGAAGTGCTTCCGTGTTCCGCGGATGCCCGACCGTGACCATTTGCGCCACTGTTGCTGGTCGGTGACCGCCTGGCGCAGCGCCTCGCCCATGGCCGATGGGTCCAGCGGGTCGACGAGCAGGCCGTTGTTGCAGTGTCCGATGATCTCGCGCGGTCCGCCGTCCTCCGTGGCCACCACCGGCAGGCCGCTGGCCGCCGCCTCGAGCAACGTGAGGCCGAAGGGCTCGGTCAGTGCCGGGTTGACGAATACACCCTTGGTATCGGCCGCGATGCGATATAGGTCGGGCA
>JBARRC010000628.1:0-2206 GCA_049644045.1 Phycisphaerae bacterium | reverse complement strand
TCGGGTCGTTGGGATTGAGGATCACAACTGCGTCGTCGTTGTAGTAGTGCTCGCGGGTCTTCCATCCCCAGGGAATACCCGGTTCCCCAGTCTCGTAGTGGGCTGCGATGCTGATCCAGTAGATCGTCGGGTCGCCGCTGGGATCCTGGTAGAACCACTCCTCCTCGGGAATGGGAAAATCATACCGGAAGCAGACATCCGGGTCGGACATGTCGGGGTGGAAGTCACATCCGACATTGTGCTCGTTAAGCTCGGCGCGGGGTACGACCCATTCCCAGATCATCGTGCCGGGATGACTAAACGGCGGGTCCTGTTCGGCGGTCACGTCAGTCCAGATGCCGATGTGGAAGGAGTCGGGGGCTGCCGGGTCGGAAATCGAAGGCGGCTCTCCGCCAAGCCACCCCGGGTACGAACCCCACCAGTGGATGTCGGTGATCGGTCGTGCATCTACGCACTCCCAATCGTCGGCCACGATCTGTTGGCCGCCATAGATGGACAACTCGTCCCACCCCCAGAAGCAATCTGGGTACGCAGATTCCGGATTGAACGTCGGCGGCTGAGACCATTTGATCGGACGGCACTCACTCGTAGAGCAGTAGCTTCCAGGCCCCTGTGGGTCACCACCCTGTGCGACGCAATCGTCATGGGAAGCGCCGATACAGTCTCCGTCCGGCATGCAGCACGCCGGCAAGTTCAACTGCGGAAACGGCCACTTCGCGACTGCAGCCTGGTGGACCTTGGCCGGCGCGCTGTCATTCGGGTCCTGAGCCCAGACGATGATTCTGATGTCATTCTGGTTGGCCCAACTATCAGCGTCGAAGGTGAAGGTCCTCTGGACGGCCTTGCAAGTTCCTGCTGCGAGGGTGATGTCCTTTGGCTCTGCGCCTTGCTTGAGGCCGTTGCGAGAGTAGTCCGGAGGATCCGGCCAGTAGTCCAGCACCTGAACCATATGGACGCGCACCGTCTTGGCCGTACCGCTCGGTTCAACGCAGACACTTGCCTGTATTTGATACGTCTGCCCGCCGACCGGATCACCGGTCACCTCGATCGTTACGTCGGTGGGGACGGTGCGCCGGTACAGGTAGTCGTCTTCGGAGTAGAGGCAGATTTGGCCGGACCCAGGCCGCTCAATGACCCCGTCAAAATACGCTGTCGGGTAGCCACCAAAGTCGTAGAAGTCGCCCCGAATGTTACCCCAGGTCGTGGCGTAATCGTCACCATGATGAATCTGAACAAAGGCGAATGTTTCCGGATAGTCGTTCATCAGTTGGCTGAGACACGGACCCGCGTCGCTGCAGTACGGTCACCAAGTAGCCGTAAACTCTTCACCAAGCACGATCCTCTCAGCCCCAAGGGCGGTTCCAGTACCAGCTACCATGGACAGCAATGCAGCGAGAGCACCTCCGTAGCACAAGGTGCTCCCAATAACGTGAGCGTTCCTTCTCATCTTAAGTCTCCTTCGCAGCTTGCCAAACACTAAGCAACCCAATGGCTTACGGGATGACGCAGCAGGTGAGTACTCCTCTCCTTACGCCCTCGCCCCCCGGCCCGGATAACAGAATACACCAATCCGTGCGACGAATCAATACACCTTTGCAAAAGACGGGGTCATGCATTCCTATTCGCCGCCACGCCGCGCTAACGCCATACGCCGATTGGGCGACGCAAAACGACGTGTTCCAACCTCATTGCAAGGTGCCCCTCCTTCGCGGCGCGAAGGGTGGGGGACTGACTCGCGCGGGATTACAATCGTGCTCACGGGAAACGGTAGAGCCACCGCGGGCCGACCGGTTTCGTCTGCGGGAACGCAGACCACATCCGTTGCCCGCGGCCTGAACGGCTCCCAGTTCCGCGGATTCTCCCAGCGCCCCCCGGGCGGGCCGATATACGTGGTGTCACAGGTTGGCACCCTGGGTGAGCCTTCGCCTATGTCGGATGGTTGCGCCGGCGTGTCAAGGGGCGTCATCGACCAGATGAGTGTGGCAAATAGAAGACATCGCATCGTCATTCCTCCTGAAATGAGAAGTGTATTATCAGCGAATCACGCCTGTTTGTCAAGCATATTCCGTATCAACCCACCCACGGGGGGTGCGGCCATTCTCTGTGGCACATGCGAATAATTCGTGTCGCTCTGTAGCGGCCGGCGTCCCCGCCGGCCGTCGTACGCAATAGCACTTGCCCGGGAAAACGGCCTGCGAGGACGCAG
>JBARRC010000627.1:0-1866 GCA_049644045.1 Phycisphaerae bacterium | reverse complement strand
AGGTTATCAACGCTGCGTGAGATTCACCGGGCTGCGACCGCCGGGCGACTCTCCCCAGACTGCGCGACCGCATCGTTTGTGCCCGGGTCCCTCCGGGAAGGCCGTGTCGACATCAAGCTGTCCTTGGGTGCATCCCGTTTGGGGTGGCATGGGCAAAACACTCCATCGAACACGCCGTGGCGTCAGATGACGGAGTTGGAGGTGCGCGCGCGACGGCAGGTGCAGGAACTCGCGGATTTCATGCGGCAGGAGCTTCCAGCCTTTCATAAGGCCCGCCTCGGGCGAATGTTCACTCAGGTCGGTCCGCGCACGGGGCGACGTGCCCAAGGTCGAGCGACTCTGAGCGAGACGGACGTGCTCGACTGCCGGAAATCCGAAGACGGCGTGGCGTGGGGCACCTGGCCGGTCGAGGTGTGGGAGCAGGAGGCCTCGCCTCGTCTAACACGCTTGCCCGAGGGAGAGTATTATGAGATACCTCTCGGTTGTTTGCAGGCTGCGGATTGCGAGTGCGTCTGGATGGCGGGACGATGTCTGTCAGCCGCCCCGCACGCGCTGGCTTCGGCCCGTGTCATCGGCACGGCCATGAGCACCGGGTGGGCGGCGGGAGCGGCTGCGGCCCACCAGGCGAGTGGTCGACCACTCGCTGATGCAATCGTTTTCCTGCGCGGGCGCAGCAGGGAGACCGAATCACAGGCCGGTATGGAACAAACGGACTGATGGACGTCTTGCAGAACGTATCCGTCACGGTGGACGAGCTACTGCGCAAGTCCGCCAGGCGATGGCCCCGTCGAGCGGCACTGATTGACGATACCGGAGTGGTGGATTATCAGACGCTGCTGCAACAGGTCGAGAGAGCCAAAGAAGCGCTCAAGGCCGCGGGTGTCAAGCCTGGGCACTGCATTGCCCTTATGGGCCGGGACGGGCGGGCATTTGTGGTTAGCGCGTTCGCCGCGGTCGGCTGTGGAGCGGTCGTCATGCCGACAGCTCCGCGCCTTACGCACTGGGAACTGTCGAGAATGCTCGACTCCGCTTCGGTCCACGCGATACTCGACGACGGGACCGGGGTCCTGCCCGCGAGCTGGAGATTCCACCGCATACCGATCGGAAGCGATCTCCAGGTACGCCTGGGATGGCGGGAACATCAGCCGGTAGGATCGGTCAAAGACCTCGTGCCCGACGCCGCCTTTATTCGCTTCACGTCGGGGACCACCGGCGCCTCCAAGGGCGTGGTCCTGTCCCATAAGGACGTGATCGAGCGGACGGCAGCCGCCAACCGAGGGCTGGGGCTCGGCAGCCGGGACACGGTCCTGTGGGTGCTTCCGATGGCCTATCACTTCTTCGTCTCCATCGTGCTCTATCTGCGCTATGGAGTGACGGTGGTCGTCTGCCGTGAGCATCTCGCCCGGGCGTTGCTCGAAACCGCCAACCGCCATCAGGCCACGTTCCTGTATGCTTCACCGTTGCAGTATCGATGGCTGGTCGCTGACGAGTCCGACACGCGCTTCTCGCACCTGTGCCACGCCGTTTCGACATCGACTCGTCTGGACCCGCGAACGGCTGAGCTTTTCTCGCAACGCTACGGGCTGCCTGTAGCTCAGGCCTACGGGATCATCGAGGTGGGCCTTCCGATGGTGAACCTCGACGGCGCGGCCACGAGGCCCGGTTCGGTCGGGCGAGCGCAGCCCGACTTTGAGGTGGCGCTGTTCGGAGAGGGTGGCATGGGCAAACTTGTTTGCCCGTGCATGGGACCGGCACAGCTCAAACCGGTGCCTGACGGGAAGGTCGGGCAACTCGCGGTGCGGGGTCCGGGGATGTTCTCCGCCTACCTCAACCCGCCCAAGTTGCGGGAGGAGGTACTTGTCGACG
>JBARRC010000626.1:0-3360 GCA_049644045.1 Phycisphaerae bacterium | reverse complement strand
CTGACGATCGCACCGGGCGCCCGGCTGGTGTTCGAAGCCGGCAGGGACATGACGGTGGACAGTGATGGCCAACTGTCAGCCGTGGGCACCAAGGATCAACCGATCGTGTTCACAGGCGAGGAGCAGACTCCCGGATACTGGGGCGGGTTGCGTTTTTACCACTCGAACTCCCCGGACAACCGTCTCGACTACGTGACCATCGAATACGGCGGCGGGTACCACGACGCGAATCTGTTCCTTGATGGCACCCTAAGCTCTCCCGTGCAGCTTGCTGTTACGAATAGTTTGTTTCAGGAAAGCGAGACGTGGGGCATTTACCTTGATAGTGACACGAACGTGAACGCTGACATCGAAACGGCCAACGAGTTCTTCAACAACGCTTCGGGTGCCGTCCACTGGCCGTAGTTTGGTCTGTGTTGGCGGACAGCACGACTGCGCCCGTGGGCGACCCGATAACTTGTCGTAGAGGCGCGCATGCTCATCGAGTTCAGTCACCCGAATCCTCGTCAATCCACTGCCTCCGGTGGTGAGACTTGAATCATCCGGTACGTGGTTTCCCCCTGATTCCGGACGTGGGGTGTGTACTCCTGCTCGATGACGCCGTACGGTGAAGCGAGGCGCGTCAGCGCGTGATTTGCCTCTCGATCAGCTATTGCCGCTGCCCGATAAAAGGGATAGAATATAGGCGGCGGGGTGATATCCTTCCCCCGGTGGGTCAGGTGGCACATGAACGACTGGCTTGAAGCTGAGCAGCGGGTCGAACGGGCACAGCAGTTGTCCGAATCGTTTCGCTGGGCTGAAGCGCTCGCCGAGATTGAGGTTGCCCTGGAGATCAACCCCAACAACGCCGCCTGGCATGCGCACCGCGGTTACATTCTGGAAGAGCTGGGTTGCTGGGAAGACGCGGCGCAGGCCTATGGGACGGCGCTCGAACTGGAGCCGGGCGATCGTGATGTAGCCGTCGCCTTCGGGGCGGGGCTTTGTCGTCTGGATCAATTCAGCCGAGCGTTGAAAGTCTTCGAAGAGCTCGGCCGACTCTATCCGGATTTCGAACCCGCCTACTGCCATCGAATCGGCATTTATGCCGAGCTGGGGCGGCATGACCAGGCCGAGCAGATGTTCTACCTCGCGCAAGACCTCAACGACTCCTGCCCACACTGCTTCTTTCATATGGGGACCTCGCTCGCATCGCGCGCGCAGTTCGACCGCGCGATCTACTGCTGGCAGCGTGTGCTCGAGTTGGAACCGGAGTACATCGGCGTCAACCGGCGGATTGCACAGGCCCATCGTGCGCAGGGCGAGCTGGATGTGGCCAAAGAGTATTACCTGCGCGAGGTCCGGGACGATCCCGGTAACACCGATCTGCTCTATGAGCTGGCTGAGCTGACGCTCGAATCGGGGCAGGTTGAGATGGCGGCAGCCAAGTTCGCGCAGATTGTGGAGCTTGACCCGACCAACGTGGAATCTCAATTGGCCTTGGGCAGGACCTGGCTCCTGCGCAATCAGCCGGGGCGAGCGTTGGCCTGCTTCGAGGCGGTCGGCTCGATTACAGATGGTGGATCGTCGCTTCCGGGATTCGACTTCATGGTTGGCGAAGCGCTTCTCCGGTTGGGTCGTTTCGCAGAGGCGCGCGGGCATCTGGAGACTGCGGTCGAGCACGACCCCAAAAACGCCGACGTTCTGATGTCACTGGGCGACTGCTGGTTTGCGATGAACAAACCGGCCGGTGCGGCGGACGCCTTCCGCCGTGTGTTGGCGCTGGATGGACAAAACCCGTTGGCTCACCACAAGTTGGGGCTTTGTCTCTTTCAGTTGGGGCATCATCGGGCGGGTCTTGAGCATTGCTTGCACGCCGTTCGTGCTAAACCTGACTACGTTCCGGCCATGTTCGCGGCGGTTTTTGGTCACCTGCATCTGGCGCAGTGGCGTGAGGCGCGGTCCATGCTGCGTCGCGCCCTCCGCCACGACCCCGAGAACCCGAATCTCCAGCGGCTCCACAAGCGGCTTTGGAGGTATCGGTTCCGGCGGCATCTGCAAAGGTTGGGGTCGCCGTTCGGGTGGGTTCGCCGCCGCTTCGACTTCTAAGACAGCCCAAGCTACCAGTGTTGGCGGAAAACAGGCTATCGGGCCGTGGGCTTGGAGGTGCGGATCAGGCCTTGCCAACGCCGATCAGACACGGGAGAGCGAGAAAAACGCGGCGGCACCATTGCAACCAGGACACTTTCCGTTTGTTATACTCTTTGGAAGAGAGGGACGCTTGCGCGTTGATAACCTGTCGTTGAGTATGCGACTGTGGCGTAGGGATTGCATCATGGCTTTGCGAAAAAGAACGGTCTGGGGTCTTCTTGTAGCGATGACAATGTGGGTTCCCGGTGCTTCGGCGCAACAGCCGCCGGAGAAGGGAAGCGCGGCGGACACGGCAAGTGAGCTAAGCACCGGGCGGGCGCCGGCTACTGCGACCATCGAGGCAATCATGGAGCAGGCCGTTCGCAACATCGCCGCAAGGTATAACCTCAACGAGGACCAGACGGCGCTCACCGGCAAGCTCATGAAGCGTGACGTGTACCGTTTTCTCGAGGAGCACGAGGCTGAGGTCTGGCCTATAATTCGGGACCTGCTCGCTGCGCAGTTGGGCGCCAAGCCGCCCGAGAGCCAGGAGGAGATCAAACGAATCGGTGAAGCGGCCAAGCCGTTGGCACAGCTCGCAAAGGAGGCCATCTTTCGCGCAAACGAGGAGTGGCGGCATATCCTCACACCGGAGCAGAAGAAGCTGCACGACTTCGATCTTGCGGAGATGGAAACGACCTTTGAGCAAATCGACAAGAACTTCGCCGAATGGGAAGCCGGCCGGCCGCCTGAGGACGGCATCTTTCCGGCACCTCAGATCGATGGCCAACCCCTTCGCCCCCACAAACCCCAGGACGAGAAGCCCATTAAAGTGATCTTCGATCCCAACCGTATCCTTGAGACCCTTGTCGAGGAGTTCATCAAGGATTACAAGTTGGACGAGGGGCAGATTACCGCAGCACGCTCGATTCGTCAGGAATTCAAAGCCAAGGCGAACGACTTCAGGGACTCGAACAAACTGGAGTTTGCGAAGATCGCCCGGCAGCAGCAAGAGGCGATCGCCAACCGCGACCTCGACGCCATCAAGAAGGCGGCGGCGGCCCACAAGAAGCTGCTTGAACCGGTCTACGGACTCTGCGGGCAGATGCACGAGCGACTCAAGGGTTTGCTCACCACGGCACAGATCGAGCGCTACGCAGAAAAAAGCGGATCGAAGAAAGAGAAAGCAAAGGGAGCCACGGTCAAAAAGAAAACATCGCCCAAGAAAGAGCCCCCCCCTCCCAAGAGCACAAC
>JBARRC010000625.1:0-1571 GCA_049644045.1 Phycisphaerae bacterium | reverse complement strand
TGCGGGCGCGGACGCGCGCCGCTGTGGTTATCGGCGCAGAGTGGGCGCGTCTTTCGCTCTGATCCGTGGGAAGCACACGGTGGACTGACGTGTCCGATAATCCGCGGTCGCCCCAATTTCTAGCCCGCATTATTCTTGCACCGCCCAAAACGCAGAGCACACAGAGATGACATGAGCATGACTGCAAGATCGCCGCCGCCTTCGACGGCTGTCTCGGTCAGCCACAACCCCCCGTCCGCCGTCCGAGTCAGTATCCCCCGCTCGGTGTCAACCTGCAGAATCGTACCGCATTCGGCAGCTGAACCACCGCCATCGACCTCCCCGCAGCACGCGGGTCTTGCACGCCAGACTGTCAACTTGCGGTCACCGGCGAAGGTAAACGCACCCGGATAGGGTCTGCCGGCCGCCCGCACCAGGCGGTAGATCGCATCGGTCGGCTGAGACCAGTCGATGAGCCCGTCCGCGGGCGTTCGCTTGGGGTAGTAGGTGGCCTTGCTGTGGTCCTGCGGCGCTGCCGGCAGGTTGCCCGAACGGATGCGCGGGGCTAGTTCGAGCACGACGTCGAGAAGCACTTCGTTTGTGCGTTGAATGAGGTCCTCCGAGTAATCATCCGGCAGAACCTCAACCTCGCGTTGAACGATGATATCACCGGCATCGGGCTCATCGGTAAGATAAAAGAGGCTGACCGCCGCACGCTCGCCGCGCAGAATCGTCCACGCAACCGGCGCACGGCCGCGTCCGCGAGGCAGCAACGTCGGGTGAAAACCCACGCCGCCGTGGCGGGCGATCCCGATTAAATCGTTGGGCACGAGCTGTGACAACCCGATGACCCAAAGAAGGTCCGGCGCGTGCGTCTTCAGGAACTGGGCAACCACCGGCTCGTCCACTCTGACAAACGAAAGGAAGGGCAGGTTGGCCTGCTGCGCCAGCGACCGCAGCGATCGGTAGTCCGACACGAGCTGTGCGTGCGACTCATCGAGCCCGAGGACGCCGGTGATCCTCACGCCGCCCCGAATCAACGCGTCGAGACAGTAGAAGCTCGAACTCACACTACCCATCAACGCGACGTTCATGGGTGGTTCCGGCAGGCGGCGAAACGGCACCTGCGCCACGGGATGGTTCTGGTGCCAGGCACCGAGACGCCTCCAGCAGCCTCTGCTCCACGGGTAAACCGCGCCGCTTCAGTCGACGCACCTCCCGTCGCCGGACGCGGAGCTGCATCAACGCTGAAGTGCCGTTCGGATCTTCACGCAATAGCGATGAACGAGAACCGTCGGCGAGAATGGAGTGAATTCGGTCAAGGCACTCGGCCCGATAGCCGTTCATCAATTCCGGTGAGAGGTAATAGCGCGAGCACCGGCCCCAGGCGGTCAAGGTACGCTGGAACGCCTGACGGACCGCGAGAGCATTCGTGCGATTGAAGAGCACACGGTTCAATTCGTAGGGCAAGAATGTGTCAGTGATGTGACTCCCCAGAGCGCGGTGGTGATCGGCGTGGTCGCACCGCAGCACACGTTCGAGCAGCCGCCGGTTCACATCAGCTTGGGCGGCGTCCGCCCGCAGCTCCCAGT
>JBARRC010000624.1:0-9841 GCA_049644045.1 Phycisphaerae bacterium | reverse complement strand
GGTCCCACAAGCGGAAAGTCGGCCCCACACACAGCTGCGGCTGTTCAATGCGGGTGTGCCCATATTTTGTGGCATCGTGTCATTCTGTCGTCCTACTGAGATCGTCGCGGCCTGCGTCCTCGCAGGCCGTTTTCCCGGGCAAGTGCTTTTGCGTACGACGGCCGGCGGGGACGCCGGCCGCTACAGAGCGACACGAATTATTCGCATGTGCCACAGAGAATGGCCGCACCCACGCCGTGATGAAGCGAAGCAGGTGGGTCAATGACCCACCCTAGGTTTCGTGGTAACCGTTCACATGGATGTTGTATACCTTGGAGAATGCATAACGTGAGTTCGATCGAGAAGGTTGCCGTCATTGGTCTGGACTGTGCCGAGCCGTCGCTGGTGTTCGACAGATGGGTCGACCATCTGCCCAACATAAGGAGGCTGATGGGCGCGGGGACGTATGGGAACCTCACCAGTAGCATTCCCCCGATTACCGTGCCGGCGTGGAGCTGCATGGCTGCCGGCAAAGACCCCGGTACGCTGGGCATCTACGGCTTTCGCAACCGCGCGGATCACTCCTACGAGAAGCTCAGCATTGCCACGTCGCTGGCCGTCAAGGAGCCGCGCATTTGGGATATCCTTGGTACGCACGGCAAACAGTCGATCGTCGTGGGCTTTCCCGGCACCTTCCCCATCACCAGGCCGATCAACGGCCACATGATTACCTGCTTTCTCACGCCCGACACGACCGATCCGAAGATCACCTGGACGCACCCGCCGCTCCTCAAGCACGAAATCAACAAGCTCGTCGGCGAATACCTGGTCGACGTCAAGGGCTTCAGAACGGACGATAAGAACTGGCTGCTCGAGCAGATTTACGTGATGGCCGGGAGGTGCTTCAAGGCGGCCCGGTATCTGCTGAATAACAAGCCGTGGGATCTTTTCTGGATGGTCGACATGGGCGTTGACCGCATTCACCACGGCTTCTGGTCCTTTATGGACAAATCCCACCACCGCTACGAACCGGGCAACGAGTTCGAGAACGCGATCTTCGAGTATTACAAGTACGTCGATGACCAGATCGGCAAGCTGCTCGATTGCATGGATCTCGACAAGACAGCCGTCTGGATCGTCAGCGATCATGGCTGCAAGGGCATGGTCGGCGGGTGTATGTTCAACCAGTGGCTCATCAACGAGGGCTACCTGCACTTTACGAAGCCGGTCAGCCCGCAGCAGAAGTTCAATGTTAAGGATGTCGACTGGTCCAAGACCACCGCGTGGGGCGAGGGCGGCTATTACGGCCGGTTATTTATCAACGTCCAAGGCCGCGAGCCGGAGGGGCAGATCAAACGTGCCGATTACGAATCGTTCCGAGATGAGCTGATCGGAAAGATCGAAGCCATCGAGGATCACGAAGGCAAACTGATGGGCAACAAGTGCTATAAGCCGGAAGAGATCTACGAGAAGGTCAATAGAGTGGCACCCGATCTTGTTGTGATTTTCGGCGATCTTCGCTGGCGGTCGGTGGGCCTGGTCGGCAGTGACAGCATCCACACCTTCGAGAACGATACCGGCCCGGACGATGCCAACCATGCTCAGGAGGGGATGTACCTCTTTTCACACCCGTCTCTACCGCCCCGCGGCCGCGTCGACAGCCCGACACTCTACGACGTTGCCCCAACCATCCTCACCCAATTCAGCCTCCCTGTCCCAGCCGACATGAAAGGCAAACCGCTTTGCTGAGAGGTGCGTTTGATCATGACGACGCAAGCGTGGACCAGGTTAGGGTTCCAGTAGTTTTCGGTTGGCCGTCAGTAAGGTAATATCGGAGCCCTTGAAGTCGGCGTCGTGGGTGACCAGAGCTAGCCTTTTCGCCCGGCAAAGCTCAGCGAGCATCAGGTCGTTAAAGTCCGAACGGCCCGATTCGTAGCTGCCCAACAGGGCAGTGATATCGGCTGACTCGAGGCCGCTTTCCGTGAGCTGACAGTTCTTTAGCAATCTATGGCAGGCACTCGCGATGGCCTTCGCGACGGGCTTGAAACCGGCACTGTTTCGCCACTTCTTGGTATGCTTCCGTCTCCACTTTGGGGTTACCTGCTGAACGAGTCGCGCATAGCGGTTGACGAATTCCGACAGGATGAGCACGTCGATGAAGATTCGACTCTTCGCTGTCAGAATCTGCTTGAGGGCACCCGAATAACAGGCGACGACTCTCGTCGGCGGGCTGCTCTCCGGACAATGCAAGTAGATCCAGATGTTAGCGTCGAACAACAGGGCGTCGGTCTCGCTGAACTGATACGCGTCGATGCTATGTGCGGCGCTACTCGTCATCATCGCCCAGCACCTCTCGGGCGGCGTCCTTGAAACGTTCGGGGTCCTTGAAGTATTGTTTGGCCGTGTCGACAACACGCTTGAGCAAGACCAGGTCGTCCTGCTCCATGTCCTCCACGCGTACCCTCGCGCGTACTTGATCTTCAGTAAACGAGGCGTATAGCTGTCCAACGGCAGCGTTCAAGAAAGCTGATGTCAGGCTTTCGACGTTGCGGAAGGAGAGGGCCACGTTTCGGTTCTCCCTAAGTGCTGCCGCGATGCGATCGTGCACCTTCTGTCCGTCATCCGATGCAACGCACAGTGTGCTTCCCACAACCTCGTATACCTGGATCGTAAGTGCATCACTCATGTTACTGTCTCTTTCGCCTCGGCAAATCAGAAGACCTCCGACGGTGAGATCTCGCTGCGCAGGGCATAGGAATGAGTGTCAGCGGTGTTTATCTCGATCGTCACAACCGTTCCCGGGAACGCATTCCTGAACTTGCCTGTATGCGTCTGACCTCGTCTCAGCTCCCAGTATCCCTTATCAGAGACGATCAAGAAAGCCCCGTTATTCAGCCGTATGAAGTCACCCAGGAGCTTCAAACCCAGGCCGCCGGGAATGGGCCCGCTCTTTGTCGTGAAGCGGCCATCGACGGCGCAGGCAATAGCGCGTTCTGGAAGAAGCTGACGGCCGATCTTGTTCTTCACATTGCCGGGGATACCGATGCCGAGATCAGCCACCGAGAATACTAGGAGGTTCTTCTTAGGGAAGAACTGCCCACAGCTGAATATACCCAACTCGGTTTCGGAGTGAATCACAGCATTACTGAAGATCTCGAAAATGCTTTCGCGGAATTTCTTGAGCAGCCTGGGGGACATCGCTGGAATCTCTGGACGCTGTACAAGTTCGCGCTCGATATAGCTGGCGAAATAGCGTTCGTCCTTTGTCTCAAACCGTTGGTAGGGGATAGTCGTGCCCCAGGTGTCGGGAATCGGTTTCCGTCCGTAGCTGCTCAAGAACGCGTTCTTCGAAAGGATCTGCTCCACGGGGTTGGGGATGTTGAGCAAACGAACCGTGTTCAAGTTGTGTCCGAACCGATAGAGGAGCGCCCCGAAAGCCGCACACATGTCTGCATCGAACCAAGAGGCGCCAGCCATGTCGATCTCGATCTGCTCAAGAAAGCATCTCTCTGCTTGAGCAGTCAGATCGACGAGCTCAGCGAATCCAGCTCTGCAACGCCGGATCTCTTGCAACGCGAGTTTCACAGCCATGTCTCGACGCCCTCTCCATTTGGTGGCGAATGTATCCTTATAACTTGATTGGGATTTACTTCAAACAGATTGCTCACGAGATCGCCGGGCCAGCTATCAGTCTGCGGGGATGCTGGGCGTCGAGACCAACATGTAACGGATCGGCGCGCCGCTCATTGCGTGGTGACCTCAGGGAATCTAGCATCCTATGAATGCCACCGTTCAAAGTCACGCATACCGATGGTCTGGCCCGGCGGGGGGTGCTGAGCACGCCTCATGGCCGGGTTGATACGCCGGCGTTCATGCCGATCGGAACAGCCGGGTCGGTCAAAGGGGTGACGCCCGCGCAGCTAGCCGGTACCGGAACGCAGATCATTCTGGCCAACACGTATCATCTTCAGCTCAGACCGACAGCGGACGTGGTGCGTGATCTCGGCGGTCTCCACCGCTTCATGGGATGGGATGGTCCGATCCTTACGGACAGCGGTGGGTATCAGGTTTTTTCGCTGGGCGGGATCAATCGTATCACGGACGAGGGCGTGGAGTTTCGATCCCATGTGGACGGCGCGCCGATGCGTCTCGATCCGCGCATCGCGATCGAGGTGCAAAATAAGCTCGGCGCGGACATCATCATGGCTTTCGATCAGTGCCCGCCCCTGCCGTCGGACGCTGAGACGGTGAAGAAGGCCGTCAATCGGACGATTCGCTGGGCCAGGGTGTGCAGGGATGTCCACGCGCGTGACGACCAGGCCCTGTTCGGCGTGGTCCAGGGCGGTCTTGACCGGCGCGAGCGCGAGCGGTGCGCCGAGGCGCTGATCGACATCGGGTTTGACGGATACGCAATCGGCGGCCTGTCGGTGGGCGAGTCGCACGAGGAGATGGTGGCGATGCTCGGGCCGGTTGCGTCTTCACTACCGGCGGATCAGCCCCGCTACTTGATGGGCGTCGGGACGCCGCGTGACATTCTGGCTGCGGTGATGGCCGGCGTGGACCTGTTCGACTGCGTGCTGCCGACTCGCAACGGGCGGAACAGCCATGCCTTCACCGCGTCGGGGTCGCTGAAGATGCGCAATGAGAAATACCGTCTCGACCCCGAGCCATTTGAGCGCGATTGCGACTGCGAGGCTTGCCAAGGATTCTCCCGAGGGTACATTCGTCATTTGTTCAACGCCGGTGAGATGCTCGGGCCGACGTTGACGTCGATCCACAACCTCCGGTTTTACCAGAGGTTCATGTCGCGAATCCGTGATTTGATTTGCGACGGCCGACTCGCGAGAATCGTGAACGAGTACCCGATCGCCTCGATGGCGGCACCCAGTGCAGATGCGGAGGAATCCTCATGAGCCCCTTGATCCCGCTTGTAGCCCAGACGCAGAATCAGCCGTCCTCCCCCGGGGGGGGGTTCTTCCTCCTGCCCGCCCTGCTGTTGGGCATGCTGGTGTTCATCTTCATGACCAATCGCAGCTCGGAGAAGCGGAAGACGCGCCAGCGTGAGGCCATGTACAATCAACTGTCGAAGAATGACCGCGTGCTGACGATCGGCGGCGTCATCGGAACGATTCATTCGGTGAAAGACGATGAGGTTGTTCTGAAAGTCGATGAATCGACGAACACGAAGATGACGTTCGCCAAGAGCTCCATTCAGCGGATCATCACGGACGACCAGCCGCTCGGCGGGGAGAAGAAATAACCCGCCACGATCGCCGATGGGTTGAGCGCAAGTCAACTCGTCCCGCTTACGGTGCGACAGCTTGAATTGAGCTGAGTAATCGCTCGTGGACCTTCGGGGCGGCGGCCAGGAACGGCAGATCGTCATTCGGGTCGGCTTCAAGATCGAACGGCAGGCGATCGGCACCAAAGGGGTCGGTGATCCGCCCGCCGGCCTCGGTGACGAGCAACACTCCCGCAGCGATATCCCAAATCTTGGATCGCCTGCCGAAGACGCCGTTCAGCGCGCCGGAGGCGACCATAGCCAGGTGCAAGGCCGTCGAGCCAAGGTTCCGGCAGATCAAGCCCGGTGTTGCCGCCCAGTTGCACACGACCGCCACCGCGAGCTTGTCTTTGCTTGATGGAGTTCCGACGAGGATGTCGGCCCCTGCCGGGCCCTCTTTGACATGAATCGGCTGTCCGTCAAGCGTCGCCCCGCCGCCGAGGACCGCGGTGTAAAGGTAATGTACGTTGTGCTCCAAGACGACGGCGACGACGGGCCGGCTTCGGTCGAGCACCGCAATCGACGTTGCGAAACAGGGTAAACCGGACGCGTAGTTCCGCGTTCCGTCGAGCGGGTCGATTACCCAACAATACCGGGCGTTGGCGCGGTTTGGATGAGCGTGGGGCTCGCGCAGCGTTTCTTCGGCGCACACGGCATGATCGGGGTAGGCTTCGGCGATAGCGTTTACTATGTGGGCTTGGACGGCATGGTCGACGTCCGTGACCGGGCTGCTGTCGGCTTTCCATGTGACGCTGGTGTGCCCGAGGCGAGGGAGCGCGATGGCGGCGGCCTCCTTCGCGAGGTGCGTCGCCAGTGCGAGCATGTCTTGAACGAGTTCGTCGGCCATGGACCCGATCATAATGTCGTTGCGCGAGATCGCCAGTCCCGGGGCGTCGTTGAGCGACGTCGATTGCGTGCGTCAATGCCCCGCCCTTCGCCCGCTTCGCGGTCTCAGGACGGGCTTCTGTGGGGTCTCAACGAATTGACGCGGTACGAAAGGTCGCGGTTGCAGGTGTCCCCGAGTAGAATATCAGGATCCCGCGCCGCCCCTGAGGAGGGCTCGGTTTTCGACAAGGGAATGTATGTCAAGCACCGCAACAATCCAGGCCGTGGAGGTGCCCGAGCGTGAAGGAATCAAGGACACGCTCGAGTCAATCACCATTGCGCTGATTCTGGCGTTCGTCTTCCGCGCGTTCATCGTCGAGGCGTTCGTGATACCGACCGGATCGATGGCGCCCACGCTGTACGGCGCGCATGGGACGATCATCTGCGAAAATTGCGGCGTTGAGTTCGCCTACGGAGTCAAAGACCTGGCCGATACGCGCCAGGTCGTTCCGGTACGTGCCGCCTCCAGGGCCATCTGCCCGAACTGCAATCACCCAAACACCAGCCTCAAAATCAACGACAACCAACGAAACGCCGAAAAAGGTGATCGGATTCTCGTGCTCAAATGGCCGTTCGACATCGGTGGTCGGCTGCTCGATCCGAAGAGGTGGGACGTGATCGTCTTCAAGGATCCAGCCGATGGGGTCACCAACTTCATCAAGCGCCAGGTCGGTCTACCGAACGAAGTGCTGATGATCGTTGACGGCGACGTCTACACCGTCCCCACCGAAAGACTCTCGCCCAAGACCCTCGCTGCGCTCGACCGGATGCGTCACGATAAGTATGAGCTCCGCACGGAACAGCAGCGTGGTCGGCAGCTCCGCGCGGTGCCGCTGCAGGTACTAGTCGAACTCGATAAGAAGATGACCATCGCGCGGAAGACGCCCGTAGCACAGCAGGCCCTCTGGTTTCGTGTGTATGACCACGATTACCCGCCGCAAACGCTCGACGCGAATCAGCCACGCTGGACCGCCGACCGCGGATCGGCGTCGGGATGGGATGCATCCACGCGCCGGGTGCGCTTCGAAGACCGCGGGCTGGAAGCCGACTATATTGCACTGGCTGGCAAGCAGACCCACGCCACCTGCGCCTATAACATCCACAGCCGGACATCACCGCCGCCCGTGTCCGATCTGCGCGTACGGTTCGTGCTGACGCCCGGCCAAAACGAGGGGACGCTCCGGATCAGGCTCGAAAAGCTACGTCGAGCGTTCTGGGCTACGATCCGGATGAATGGGCTCCTCACCCTGACTGAGTCCGCCGCCGTCCCAACCTCCTCGACCCCGGTGATGGCCTCCAAGCACCTTCCGCCATTTACCCCGGGCAAGTCTGTCGAGATTAGCTTTGAGAACGTCGACTACCGACTCTCGCTTGCAGTCTCCGGCAAGGAAGTGCTGACTTCGTCGGACGACCGGGACTCGCCGGCGCATTACGGACCCAATCTGAAGTTGTTGCGGCGCGGGCAGCCGGAGCCGTCGCAACCGCCGCGAATCTATGGCGAGGGTGGTCCATTCGAGCTCACCCACCTGGTCGTCGACCGTGACGCCTACTACTACCACAACGACACCAGGTCCCGCGCAGGTGCGCTTCCTTGGGCACCCCGCACAGGATGGGGAAGTCCCCAGAGCCCGATTCTCCTTCGCGAAAACGAGTTCTTCATGCTGGGTGACAACACCTCTGCAAGCAAGGACTCGCGGCTCTGGGATCAGATAGGCCCTCACCTTCTCGAACGGGGCGAAGCTTTTCAGCTCGGTACGGTTCCGAGGGATCAACTCATCGGCAAGGCGTTCTTCGTGTATTGGCCGAGCGGTCACCGCATGAGCTGGCTGCCACCCATCGGAACCTGGAAATGGTCGATCATCCCCGACGTGGGGCGGATGCGCTGGGTTCGCTGATCTGCAACCGTCTTCCCAATAGAAACCTCTGTGATCTCTGCGTCCGTCGCAATGAATGATCCGGGCTGGTTTATCCACAGCGTATTAACAAACTTCGCCGGAAGGATAAGACCAGCAGAAATGGACGAACTCAACTAAGAACGATATGGACGGCTTGGCGTCACCGCCGTGTCAGAGCATCCTCGATATCGTCACAACATAATGGTAAACATATCATTACAGAGATTTCCCGTAATCTGTCTCCACGCAGCAGGCCGAGTCATCGGACGGATTGGACGGGTTGTCGGCGCCGACCTGTGAGATAGTTATCAACATGGGACAAGCAAAAAATCGGGTGTTTACCCCAATCGCCTTCCGTAATGTCCCTGAACATGGTACTTAACCACTGGAAGCACGATGCGGACCCAGTGTGACTGAACTTCCTCTGTTGTTATGAAACAGAACGAGAAGCCACTTTTGGAAGTGCAAGACCTGGTCAAACGGTACAACGGCCGGGCGGTCGTCAATCGGCTTAGCTTTTGTGTGTTTCCGGGAGAGATCATCGGCCTCCTCGGTCGCAACGGCGCGGGCAAGACCACCACGTTCCGGATGACCGTCGGCATGATCGATGCGGACGAAGGAACGGTTATCTTCGACGGCGACGACGTCACCTCATTAGCCATGTACAAACGCGCCCAGCTTGGAATGGGGTACCTTTCGCAGGAACCAAGCGTCTTTCAACGGCTCTGTGTCGAAGACAACCTGCTCGCGATTCTCGAGACCATGCGCGATCTCACCCGTAAGGAACGGATCGAGAAGGCCCGCCAACTCGTGGAGCAGTTCGGGCTGGTAGAGCAGAGAAAACAGCTCGCGCGAACCTTGTCCGGCGGAGAACGGCGGAAACTCGAGATCGCTCGTGCCCTGGTCACCGAGCCCAAGCTGATTATGCTCGACGAGCCTTTCAGCGGTGTTGACCCCAAGTCTGTGGAGGATCTGCAACGGGAGATTCTTCACCTCAAGCGTGACCGTGGGATCGCCATTCTGCTGACCGATCATAACGTGCGCGAGACACTCCGCGTCACCGATCGCAGCTACATCATCCACGACGGGGAAAAACTTGCCGAGGGCGCCCCGCGCGACATCATTCGCGATCCATTGGTCCGCAAAACCTACCTCGGCAGTAGTTTTCGCGGCGACGAATTCGACCGGGCCGGTTGAGCACGTGATGGCAAAGGACAATCCACCTGTTCCCACCCCACCCCATAGCGAAGGATGTCGCGCCCCGCACGGTGGCGTCGACTGGATTGATGTCGATCAGCGCACTTGGCGCATCGAGTTTACGCCGCGGCGAATCGTTCTGTGTAGCGGCGACGAGGTGATCGATCTGCCCGCCGGCGCGTGGGCAAAAGACATTTACATCGCTCAGCACGGCACCGGGTTCATCGTCCGCATCGAGACGTTTGAGTCCGCGATCCGTTTCGTTGTCTCGCGTGAAGCGGCTGCGCCTTTCCTGGCTCACGTGGGCATGCCGGCTGAACTACAGGGTATGCCGGCCAAGCCAGAGGCACACACCATGCCGGACGCGGGAGACGCGGAAACCGGCGGTGACACCCCATTATTGTGGCCCAAGGTGTCGCCGCTTGCGGTGTGGGCGGTGATCGCATCAGCGATCGTCTTCATCCCAGTGCTGGGGCTGCTGCCGGCGCTGGCGACGGTGATCCTCTTGATCCTGCACCGCGTCAAAGTTCGTCGCGCGCGTGCGTGGCATCACTCGCAAGCGTTATGCGTAGCCGCGACGGCGTTCCTGGTCGCTGGGCTGCTC
>JBARRC010000623.1:0-3430 GCA_049644045.1 Phycisphaerae bacterium | reverse complement strand
CAAGCTGTGGGCCGACACAGGTGCGGCAGGGGCAGGCGAGTGACAGCGACGCCCAACCACGCGCAACGTCCACTGTGGATTCGACAGGCTGTCGTCGCTCCCTGGCAAGCAGGAAGGGCGAGGGGCGATTGTAGTACCCAAAGGGCAGTACCGCCGATATATCCGACCGTGAGGCTGCTCGGCTCTTGCGAGTGTTCCTGCGGGCCTTCTCGAACGCAGCTGCTCATCTCTTCACGAATTCCCAGGTTCGGCCGCATCCAACACCGCCTCGGCACACGGTTCGCACCACGTCAAGTCATCGGGCCTGTAATCATCCCACAGGTCCAGCATCCACTTCGACTCGTTCGAGTTGTCGGGCGATACGTTGATTGAGCTGTTCTCCACCATCGCCGAAGTGGACCTCTCGGTGGCAATTCGGGCAGATCGCCGCTACCCATCGCGGGTGATCTGGACCATCATCGGCGAACCGGGTGATCTGGTCGCGTCCAGCAGCGAATACCGCTGCATCACGCCTTTTTCCCACCCGCTCCGATTGGCGGTATACTGGCGGACCGTTTCTGACTCACGTGGTTCTACATTTGGAGGACGTGACATGTCGGGCAAGGGGATTCTGAATGTGGTGGCGGGCGTGGCATTGTTTGCGGTCACCGTGCAGGCAGAGGTCGTCATTGAAACGGTGACCGTCGGCAACCCGGGCAACGCCGGGGAGCTTTCCGGCGACGGGGCGGGCGGCGACGGACCAGACCGCGTCTGCGGCGCGGTGGACTACGTGTACGACATCGGCAAGTTCGAGGTGACGGCCGCCCAGTACACAGAGTTCCTCAATGCCGTGGCGGCGACCGACACCTACGGGCTGTACTCGACGGATATGGGAGACCCGGAGGGGTGGGGATGTTACATTCGGCGCAGCGGGTCGTCAGGCAGTTATAGCTACAGCGTCGAGCCGGACTGGGCTGACCGTCCTTTGAACTTCGTCTCCTGGGGCGACACGGCGCGGTTCTGCAACTGGCTGCACAACGGGCAACCGACGGGGGCGCAGGACCTGACCACGACGGAAGACGGGTCGTATTACCTCAACGGGGCGACGAGCGACGCCGAGCTGATGGCCGTCGTGCGTGAGCCGGACGCGACGTGGGTGATGCCCTCGGAGGACGAGTGGTACAAGGCGGCGTACCACTGCAACGACGGCGTGACGGGCAATTACTACGAGTACCCGATGAGCACAGACACAGTCCCAAACAATGGGAATCCACAAGGCGATACGGGTAACTCGGCAAACTTCGCCGACGGCGATTACACGATCGGCAGCCCGTACTGGCGGACTGAGGTCGGATACTTCGGCCTATCGGGGAGCCCGTACGGAACATTCGACCAGGGGGGGAACGTGTGGGAGTGGAATGAGGCAACGCCCTATTCTTCGTCTCGCGGTCTCCGTGGCGGGTCGTTCAACAACAACGACATCTACAACCTGCACGCGTCGTACCGCTATAGTGTCGGCCTCCCGACGGGCGAGGGTGACAACGTTGGGTTCCGTGTCGCCAGAACGCCCCGCGTGGTCATCGAAACCGTGACCGTTGGCAACCCGGGCAATACCGACGACACGCACGGCGACGGCTACGGCGGCGTAGACTACGTCTACAACATCGGCAAGTTCGAGATCACCGCCGGACAGTACACGGAGTTCCTCAACGCCGTCGCGGGCGTCGACATATATGGGCTCTACAACGCCGACATGTGGTCGAGCAGCTTTGGGTGCAAGATCGAACGTTTCGACGGTGCCGGCACGGTGGGCGATCCTTACCAGTACCGTGTGGCCGGCAATTGGGCGAACCGTCCGGTGAACTACGTCTCCTGGGGCCACGCAGCCCGGTTCTGTAATTGGCTGCACAACGGCCAACCGATCGGGCTCCAGGGACCAAGCACGACTGAAGACGGCTCATACTTTCTCGACGGAGCGATTAGTGACTGGGAGTTGACGGAAGTGATGCGCGAACCGGATGCGACGTGGGTGATCCCGTCGGAGGACGAGTGGTACAAGGCGGCGTACCACTGCAACGACGGCGTGACGGGCAACTACTACGACTTCCCGACGAGCAGCGACAGCGTGCCGAGCAATGTCCTGAGCAATCCCTCCTCCGACCCGGGCAACAACGCGAATTTCTACGAGAGCGGGTACACCATCGGGAGTCCATACTACCGCACAGAAGCCGGCGACTTCGAGAACTCCGAGAGCCCATACGGCACCTTCGATCAGGGCGGGAACGGGCAGGAGTGGAATGAAGCGGTGGCTGTTCAAGGTCCGTATCGTGGTATGCGTGGCGGGTCGTTCGATCTTGTAGAACTCTACATGCGCCCGGGACTCCGCGCTGATACTGGTCCCGCCAGCGTGTACTACAGCTACGCGTTCCGTGTCGCCGACGTGTCGTCGGAATGTGGGAACGGTGTTGTCGAGTTCGGCGAGGAGTGCGACGACGGGAATGAGGACGACACCGATTTCTGCCTCTCAACATGTGAGACAAACCGGAGCATCCCCACCGTCTCCGAATGGGGCCTCGTCGTGATGACGCTACTCGTGCTGACCGCGGGGACGGTCGTTTTGACGCGCCGTCGCGTAGCCGCTACTTGCTGTCGGTGAGATGGCGTGGACACGCCCGGACAGGTGGGGTAGCCGGATCACCGCACCGTCGACGGATAGAATGACAGGGGCCTTGAGCCTGAGACCACCAGGCGATTGAAAGGGTGCAGATCATGTCTTTCAAAGGTGCGGTGACGAGATCGGTAGCCCTGGCATGTGGCGTCCTGTTGATCGGGGCTGCGTCATCGGTACGTGCTCAATTCGATCGGGGGTATTGCTTCCAGCCGGCCGACCCCGGACCGTGTGAGTGCTACTGGCCACGGTACTACTACAACGCAAGTACGGGATACTGCGAGGTGTTCATCTACGGTTGCTGCGAGGGCAATGAAAACAACTTCCTGACGCTCGCGGAGTGCGAGGCGGCCTGCGTGCCGACCCCAGAGGACTGCCTGCTGCCGTACGACATCGGGCCGTGCGACGGTATCTGTCCGAGGTTCTTCTACAACGCCGAGACGGGGCGGTGTGAGCCGTTCGGCTTCGGGTGCTGCGACGGCAACGCAAACAACTTCCTGACGCAGGAGGCCTGCGAAGCGACGTGTCCGTATGGCCTGGGTGCGCCCGTTCCTGCTGTTTCCGAGTGGGGTCTCGTTGTGATGGCGGTGGTGGTGTTCGGTGCTGGTGGTATCATGCTGTCACGGCGGAAACAGCCGGTCGTTTGAAGCGTTGGGTCGTCTTACTGCTGACCCGCTGCGTCGAGAATCGCGTCCACACACGCCAGGCACAGCCGATGTGCCCGCTCGATAGGCGTCTCCGCCCTCGTGGTGGGGCTGTTGGCGATGACGGTCCTGCTACTTG
>JBARRC010000622.1:0-1765 GCA_049644045.1 Phycisphaerae bacterium | reverse complement strand
GTCTTCTATCCGACGGGACACTGAAGCTATTGATGCTTCTGGCAATCCTCCTCTCCCCCGATCCTCCACCGCTGGTCTGCATCGACGAGCCTGAGCTCGGGCTTCATCCTGATTGGATCAAGCTGATTGCAGAGCTCGTCGTTACGGCATCCGAGCGAACACAATTGGTCATCGCGACGCACTCGCCCGAATTTGTCTCGAAGGTACGCCCTTCCCATGTCGTAATCGTCGAAAAGACTGGTGGCCGGACTGTCGCTGAACGCCTGAAAGAGGACGAGTTCGAGGACTGGCTTACCCGCTTCCGCCTTGGGGAATTATGGACGGCAGGGCAGTTGGGGGGGCGCCCGTGAAGCGTTGGGAGATTGCCAGTGCACGTCGAATAGTACTGCTTTGCGAAGGCGACACCGAGGAACACTGTGTAAAGCACTTTCTGCGCCGCCTGTTCGACAACGAGGGGCTTAAATCCGTTGGGCTGCATCCTGTCAACTTGGGTGGACACTTGGAGGACGTTTTTGAGTACGTCCCCAGATACCGCCGTGACCATCGTGTGATCGGTGTCTTTACGCTCATAGACCTGTACGGGATGTCTCGCGTCACGCACTCTTACCAGGACACCTTGGACAAGAAAGTGGAACGCGTGAGAGAATGGTTGCGGAACGGTGTCTTGGACGTCGCGGATGATTTTTTCCATCCCCATGTTTGCGTACACGAGATCGAAGCATGGTTCCTGGCCGAGGGGGAGGCGCTGCGGCGACGCCTCCGGGCTACGAGGCTTGATCCGTTGGACAACGCCGAAGAGCTAGACTTCGACAACCCCCCAAAGAACCGCGTAACCCTACTTTTCCGTCAGCATCTTGGACGACGCTACGAGGAGAATAACGATGGTCAACCGCTGTTCAAGGCGCTTGCACACTCGGCCCTCTACGAGCGCTGTCGGTACTACCGCGAGTTCTACGATGACTTGCTGGCCCACGCGCGCTCTGATCGGCTCTGAAGGTCGGCAGCAATGCTGCTCTGGTCTGTCCGGTGAACCATTCCTGTCAGGAGCTGTGCCATGAAAGCAGCCATGATCTTTCCCGGAAGCGGTCCGCTGGTGATTCTCACCAGCCACGAGGGGTTGGAAGACCCGGCGCTGCTGAAGCGTCTGGCCATTAAGGGAATCACCAAGTTCATCGCGTTCCCAGTTCCGATCGAGGTGCTCAAGGCCAAGTATGGCGTCCATTTCGACATAGTCTGCCAGGATTTGCATGAGACGGACGACCTGCGGGTGTTGGACTTCGACGGTCGACGGGCGATGGAGCTGTTGCCCTTCGACGTGCTCGGCGAGCCGATCTACCACGAAAAGGCCGTTGGACACGACGAGCCGTAGGCATGTCGCCAAAATGGGTTGCGGCAGCCGTGCGGTCGCCAAGTCCGCTCGGATCGTCGTTTCACTCGTCCGGCGATAAGCGCTTGTTGATCCCGTCTCTGTGGGCTCTGCGTCCTCCGCACTGACTGAATAATCCGAGCCAAGAAGATGGTCCCGCAGGGTCCGTGACAGAATCGGCGGGGGCACGAATCACATACTGGAATCGCCGATCCGGACCGGAAACGCGCATGGCGCGATGGGGACTCATCCGCTCTCTCACGGTCGCGGTTCTGATTTCATCCTTCATCCTTGTATCATCCGCTCCCTCACGGTCGCGGTTCTGATTTCATCCTTCATCCTTCATCCTTCATCCTTGTATCGCCCGCTCCCTCACGGTCGCGGTTCTGATTGGGCGTA
>JBARRC010000621.1:0-4572 GCA_049644045.1 Phycisphaerae bacterium | reverse complement strand
ATGGGAAGGGATTCCACAAGGGAAGGGATTCCACGGGTTTTGAGACGGCCTCTTACGACTGCACCTTGGCGGGAATCGTCAAGCGGAAGTGGGCACCACCGTATTGCGGGTGATGACGGGCGGCGAGTTCGAGGCGTCCGCCCAGCAAAGTGGCCCAGCTTTGTGCCAGTGCGAGCCCCAGTCCGATTCCGCCCTGAGCGGCGGTGTCGGTGCCCTGGCCTCGGCGGAAGGGTTTGAAGATGGTTCGCGTATCGGCGCGATCAATACCGGGCCCCGAGTCGATCACCTCCACATGAACCTTCCCCCCTTCACCGGTCAAACGCACAAGCACCTTTGCGTCCTTCTTCCCTCGCGCATGCCGACAGGCGTTGTTGATCAAAACGCCGGTGATTCGATTCACGAGGTCTACGTCGGTATGCAGTTGTTGACCGTTGGCGATCGCGTTTTCCGCCCGCGCTTCGACGTCGTTTTCGTTGCACTGTTTTTCGAATGTTTCCGAAATTACGTGAAGCAGCGACGCGCCGTCCGCATCGGTCGGGTTCAGCTTCACCCTATGGCTCCCAAGACGCGCATACTCCAACACTTCTTCGACCAGACGCGACAACCGAAGGGATTCGCGGTTCAGCGTGTCGAGGTATTCCTGCTTGGAGGCATCGGGTACCAGCCCGGCTGAGAGCATGTCGGAATAGAGTCGGAACGTCGTCAGCGGCGTGCGCAGCTCGTGAGTCACTGCATACGCGAACTGCATCCGACGTTCGGTCAAAGCGACGAGGTTGCGAAGCCCCCATCCAGCCACAACCAGAACGGCGATGGCCGCCAGCCACGTTGTGATCAAGGTACTGCGGATCGAACGCCAGGCGGCGGTGGTCGTCCCGCCGGGAATGTCCGGTATCTTCAAGCGAACGGGCAGGTTGATCATCTGCATCCTGCTCGCTTCAGGGCCCGGCTCCGCATCGTCCAACACCGGTTCCAGGTCAACTTCGGGAAACAGGTTCAGGTTCGCGATTTGAGCAAGCAGCTCCGGTTTGAGACGACTCCAGTCACCGATGAAGCCCTGATAGAAGATGGCGGCGTCCGCATGACACTCGCGAACGAAAGCGAGCTTACGCCCGCCATCCGGCCCCAGCCCCAACCAGAACGCAGCGATTGAATCTACCGTTATTTCCACGTCACGTGTAAGCTGACCGCTCTCGTCGTCAAAACCCCCCGTCGTGGTTCCCGCAACATTATGAACGTTCCTCTCGGCGACACCCGCATCAACGCACGCGGCCGGGGGCAAATAGCTCTCCTGCGAATCCCGGAGACTCTTCCTTCGTTGTTGATACTCGTCACCTACTTGCCGCTGGACACCAGCCGGTGTCCTCTCGTTACGCGTCGCTGCCCGAACCACTTGCGCAGGTTCAGACCCATCCACGGTGGAAGACGAAGCACGCAAGTTCCTACAGACCGGCGCAAGGCGCTCGCGCAGATCGATCCCCGGCAATACCGTTTTGAGCCAGTCCAAGGTCTGACGAACACGATGTTCCGATGTGGCGAATGCACGGGAGTTCTCCAGCAGCCACATCCCCACATCATCAGCAATTTGCGGTGAGGACAGACCGCCATCCTGATTCAACTGGAAATAAAGGTCGATCCAACGATGCGGCGGACCGGATGTCGCAATCGGTGACTGGAGAACGGCCCACTTCGCATCCAGGTCCACCCCGTCGTCAGACCAAACGGCAACGGGATGTTCTGTGTGGAAGGCCACGTAGTCGGTGTAGTCTCGTGCCGTTTCCGAGTTCAGGATACCGGCCATGTAGAAGCTCATTTCTCCCACGGCGCGGCTGATCTTTCCCTCATGCTCCTTCGTTACGTGCTCTTTGGCGAGCTCGAAGCTGGATATGCTCGCGAGGGTCATGCCCCCGAGCACGCCGACGGCGATCAGGATGAAAACGATAGTGGCGGCCAGCTTGCTCTTGCGTGAACTTCTCATAAGGCGCCCTCCGCCGATTCGCCTTCGGTAAACACCGTAAGATCCGGCCCCAACATGTAGCCCTTGCCGCGTACGGTTACGATCCATTCCGTGGCGGAATCCGCAGACTCGCCGGCGAGCTTCTGCCGGAGGCGCGTGATGTGCATGTCGATGGCCCGCGTCTCCACCATACCGTCGCGAAGCCCCCACACGGAAGCGAGCAGCTCCTCGCGCGAGATGGCGCGACCGGCATGCGCCGCCAGGCGTTGCAGGATGTTCGCCTCCATCTCCGACAGCGCGACGCGCTGCCCGTCGCCGTGGTGAATTTCGCGCCGGCCGCAGTCGACGGTCGTATCGCCACCGCTGATTCGCAAGACGGGCGTCGGGCGGTCCGGGGTTCGGCGAAGCACGGCTTCCACGCGCGCGAGCAGCTCCCTGGCCGAAAACGGTTTGACCACGTAGTCATCCGCACCACCGCGGAGGCCCCGAACGCGGTCGTCTTCGGAGCCGCGAGCCGTCAGGATAATCACGGGAAGCGACGGATGCGTGACACGCAGCTCCGCCAGCACATCGAAGCCGTTCATTCTCGGGAGCAGCAGATCGAGCAACACCAGATCGACACCAGCCCGCCGGGCCTCCGCCAGGCCGGCCTCACCGTTGGCGGCCTCGATGGGTTCATAACCGGCGACACGAAGGGCGTCGGCGATCCCGCGCCGAATCGCGTCTTCGTCTTCGACCACTACGACCGTTCGTTTCTTGGCCATTGCGTGTTTCCGCAGGACTGGACTCGAGGACGCGTGCCTGCGTCGGAATCGAGACAACACCCCTATTCTATCATAGGCAGCGGCCACGGGCACGGCGAGACCCTCTCCACCGCGCCCTAAGTTAACGCGATGTTACAATCCGCTGGACCGAGAATCCATCCGCTGGACCGAGAATCCATCCGCTGGACCGAGAATCCCTCCGCTGGACCGAGAATCCCTTCTCGGTCCTCTGGCAGGTGCCGAGAAAGGATTCTCGGCACAGCGTGCGGACCCGTGTGTTCCCACCCGAACTCGGCAGCACAACGAATGCCACGCCACGGGTCAACTTCGTTGACCCATGCCACCCGCCGCGCGGGCTGAAGCCCGCGGCTCATGGGGGTGTGGCCGAGGGCGGTCTTCGCGCGAGCACAAACGACGCCGCAACGATGCCGGCCAGATCGGCGAGCCAGTCGTGCAGGCTCATCGTCCGTCCGACGAACGACTGGAGCCACTCATCAACGGCTGCGTACAAGGCGTAAATCGCTGCCCAGATCAGGAGAGTGGAGAACGCTCGGTGACGACCCGTTGCAAGCAGGTGCCGCCCTCCCAGCCAGGTCAGCAGAAAGTACACCGCAAAGTGAATCAGCTTGTCGCCGTGTTCCACGGTCACCAGCCCCCGCCCGGCCAGCGGCACGTGCGTCGCGATGAACAGGCCGATCCAGTACCCGATCCACAGCCATGGGCTCCGGATGGTTTGTCGTGGCTGACGGTGGAGTGCCATAGATGTTCTATGGAGTCGTGGCGACGGACCTCGATACAGGTATGTGGTCCCCGCTGATGTCGTCGGGCGGCGTGATCGCGACGGCCTGATCGGCTGCACCTGAGGACGCCTCGCGGGAAGCGGCAATTGGATGATCAGCCATCCTTGCCTGAGCTGCGTCCTCGCCGAATATCTCCACCGCCAGGCGGGCGTAGTCGATCGCGCCGTTGCTGCGCGGTGCGTAGTCGAAGACGGTTTGGCCGAAGCTCGATGACTCGGCAAGCTTGATATTGCGGCGGATGCGCGTGTTATAGACCCGGGCGTCGGCCCAGGGAGCGTTCGTGCCACGCCCCGCGTCGAGGAACTTTGTCAGGTCGTCGACGACTTCGCCGGCCAACCGCGTCGTGGACTCATACATGCACAGCACAATCCCGGAGACCTTCAGATCCGGGTTGATCCGCTGACGTACAAGTGTCACAGTGTCGAACAGTTTACTCAGCCCTTGTAGCGCCAGAAAGTGTGCCTGAAGCGGAATCAGGACCTCGGTCGCCGCGACCAGGGCATTGATCGTCAAGATGCCCAGCGAGGGTGGACAGTCGATCATCAGGCAGTCGTGGTTATCCGCGATCGTCTCGAGTGCCTCGCGGAGAAGCACCTCGCGGCCGGTAACGCTGACGAGTTCCGCCTCCGCACCGGCGAGATCGATGTCCGCGGGCACGAGCGTTACATTCTCGCGGACGCGCAGCGCAACCTGTGGGAGAGGCGTGGCGGCTGTCAAAACGTCATAGATGCTCGGCTGACCGTCGGTCAGCTCGGTGCCGAAGTGGAGGCACAGGTGGGCTTGGGGATCGAGATCGACAAGTAACACCCGTGATCCGGATTGCGCCAGAGCCGCTCCGAGATTGGCCGCCGTGGTGGTCTTTCCGACTCCGCCCTTCTGATTGATTATGGCGATTCGTCGCATTCGGTCTTCCTTTCCCGATAGCGGGAAGGGCGTTTCCTTGGACCCGCATGGCCTCCTACCACCCATCGACGCTGTTTAGTATAGACGCTCTCGCACGGGAATGTAAACAGGGTCGCGAGACCGACCGTATCATCACTGGGCGGTACTGATC
>JBARRC010000620.1:0-1647 GCA_049644045.1 Phycisphaerae bacterium | reverse complement strand
TCCCCGAAATGGTCACTCTGGTCGACCGGTTGCTGTCGCACCTATCCCTTGACCGCTCCCATCTCGTCGGTGTCGGCGTCGGGGCACCGGGCCCTTTGAGTCAACGTACGGGACGGATCATCCGCTCCGCCAATCTGCCCGGGTGGGTCGACGTGCCGGTCGGCGGTCGCCTGCGTGAGGGACTTGGTGTCGCAGTCACGCTGGATAACGACGGCAATGCGGCTGCGTTCGGTGAGTACTGGGCCGGGGCGGGTCGCGGCGGCGGCGATGACCTGGTGATGCTCACGCTTGGAACCGGCGTCGGCGCGGGCGTGGTTTTGGATGGCCGCATCCTACACGGTCACTTTGAAAACGCCGCCGAACTGGGCCATATGATCGTCGCCGTCGACGGCTTGCCGTGTTCGTGCGGTCAGCGTGGATGCCTGGAGCGGTACGCATCCGCTAGCGGTGTCACGCGGCGCGTGGTCGCAGCGATCCAGGACGGCGAACCCTGCGCGCTGGCCGATGCGGTAGGGAGAGGCGAGACTTTCGACGCCGAGCGCGTGGTTGAATGCGCACAGGTCGGTGATCCGCTCTGCCTGCGCATCTTTGACGAAGCCTGCCTCTACCTGGCCGTCGCCTGCATCAACATCCAACATACGTTCAACCCCGCCCGCGTCGTGCTGGGCGGTGGCATGAGCAAAGCCGGTGTGTTTCTTCTTGACCGCGTCGACGAACACGCCCACCGACAGACCTGGTCGCTTCATAAGGACCTGCCTGCGATCACGCTTGCCGAACTGGGCTACGACGCCGGTGTCATTGGTGCCGCCGGTCTGGCGTGGCAGCAGATTGGCGAATCATGCTCTGCCGAGAATCCTTTCTCGGCACCTGCCGGAGGACCGAGAAAGGATTCGCGGTCCAGCGAATCGTGCCGGTAGCCTGCAGTTGTCCGCCCTGCGAACGCCGGGATCACGATGTCAAGTTCGATCACCCCAGACCGCCATCGAGAAGGGAAGATAGGGAAGATGCCTTGGCTCACGCTGTGCCGAGAATCCTTTCTCGACACCTGCCAGAGGACCGAGAAGGGATTCTCGGTCCAGCGATGTATTGACTGAGACGGGGTTATTGTAGATACTTATTTGTTCAACTACAGGGAGGGAACAAAACATGCGTCTCCGTACGATACAATTCGCTCTGACCGTTGGGACCGTTGTTACCGTGTGGGCCTCACCATCCAATGCTGACAAAATGTATTGGACGAGTTCCGGTTGGCACGGGATCTTCCGTGCAAACCTTGATGGCACCGGGAAAGAGTTGCTGGTTTCGACCGGAGTGGCAGACCCCATTTCCATCGCCTTGGACGTCGCCGATGGCAAGATGTACTGGATCTCGCTCGGGGATGCGCCACCCGAACCGATGCACAAGATCCAACGGGCCAATCTCGACGGCACGGGCGTGGAAAACCTTGTGATCACGGGAGTGGATTCCGCCATGGAGATCGTCCTGGACCTGGAGGCCGGGAAGATGTATTGGGCTGAGTCTTATCCCGGGAACATCATGCGGGCCAACCTCGACGGCACAGGGGTTGAGGTCGTCCTCTCGGAGCTGGGTGGCCTGGCGGGAATCGCTCTGGACCCGGATGAGGCCTACCTGTACTGGACCAACTAC
>JBARRC010000619.1:0-7027 GCA_049644045.1 Phycisphaerae bacterium | reverse complement strand
CACGTTCACCGAGCCATCGACCGACCGTGACGAGATCCGGCGCGTCATGCTCGCGCAAAAGCGCCGCAAGCCTCTCCATCGAGCGATCCGTGTCAGCGGTCAAGCGGCCCACGGCATACCGCAATTCGCTCGGAATGTCATAGCAGCACGGCTGAAAGATCAGGTCCTTTTGCGGGTTGTCGGGTTGGAAGCTGAAGAGCCAGCCGACCGGAATGCTCTTATCGGCGAGCTGATGCACAAGCGACGCATCAAGTACGAGGCCGGCCAAACCCGGCGGCGCCTGCGTGAATGTCAATTGGATGTCATCTCCCGTTTCCCGATGGTGTTCGATCATCCGCTCGATCAGCGGCGGATCGATCAACGGCGCCGCCGCTGGCACACTGAGTATGGCATCCGCCTTATCGACGCCGAGCAGGCCGCTGAGCAAACCGACGTCCGTGAACTCATCGAAGTGGGTGGTGCCCCCGATCCCGCCGCGCCAGCCGCCCAGCGACCACTTGCGCGCCGTCTGGACCAGTGCGCCCCACGGTGCCGGGCGGGCATCGTAGGGGCGGACGGTCGCGCCGGTGCCCTGCGTAGGGTGGGCCCCGCCCACCAGTAGGGCCTCGCACCGCTCGCGCTGCCCGGCCGGGCAAAGCACGTAAACCGCCTCAAGGCACTTGGCGAGACAGACGCGCTGAACCGTGCGCCGCAGCACGGTTACGCCCACCAGCTCGTCCGTGAGCCGGCTTCGCGTCCCCAGCGGTGTTACGTCGAGGTCAGCTTGAATGGTCGCAATCACTTTCATGCCGGACCACGCGCCTCGCTGATGCGCCTGAGTGCTTCGGTCAGGATGGGTTTGATATCGACAGCCCCGTCGCGGATGCCGGTGATAAACTCGATATCGCGAGCAACCTGCCGCTTTGCGCGCTCGGTGTCATCGGTCTCACATGCGCTAATGTGCCGGTCAGCCGAGAACCGTCGAAGCTCCGCAAGTTGGGTGAATGCAGCGACGATCCGGTACGCGAGACTTTCCTGCTGGACTTTGGTGCGAAGCTCGTCGACACGAACCAGGCGCCGGTTGAAGCGGGGTGGATCGTGGGTCAGACCATCAAGCTCCGTAAGCAACGTGAGCAACTCCTCGCACAATTCAACAACGCCCTCAAGCTCCTCGATTCTCCGTTCGATCTGGACCCCGGTCGCCCCGAGCCGCGAGGGGTCTCGACGCCTGACGGTGTCACGATAGGCGAAACGCTGCGGGTCGATTTTGCGGGAGCAGAATCGCCCGGCCGCCTCGCGCAGTGTCATCGTCTCGGTGCCGCGGATGCGTGCGCCGCCCTCCGTGGCATTGATGACACGCCTCGGCACGTCCGCGATGTCTTTTTCAAACTGTTCGAGGTAGGTAAAGAGCAGCTCATCGGTGTAGAGTTCTCCACCGTCAGTGCCCGGCACGCGCCGGAGGATGGGGCGGTTTCGGACGATGCGATCCCACTCCTTCTGCTCCATCGTGTTGAAACGGTTCAGCTCACTGCGCCAAGTGTGGTGAATCTCCACGCCGGGTATGTAGAAAACGTGCCCGGTAAAGGCCAGGTCCTGCCCGACGAAGATGATCGGGTCGCACCCCATATGCATCGCAAGATAAAAGGCCAGGTGGGCCACCGTCGCACCCGCTTTCAGACCTCCCCGCTCGCCCAGCCCGTCACCGATCACGAGGCGGGCCCAACCGTTGTCCAGCAGCGACACCGGCCCCGAATAGTTGTCCACGACATGCCACGTCGCTTTGGGCTCAGCCACCAGATGCGCACCGCTCAGATCGCCGACCCCCTCAAAAAACCTCCGCGACATTTCGTGGAAATCGAGGCTCGTGATGAAGTCGGGAACGAGCCCGCGGGCCATCAGCGGTTTGACCGCCGTCTGGACCGCACATATGACGGCTCGCCCTTTCAGATCAACGAGCTGATCGATGTTGCGGGACAGCGATGGCCCGGCCGAGACGATAACCGCAGGGTCGCGGGCGAAACGGTCGCGCAGGATGCCGATGGGTGGGGTGGTCACGTAGTTGACCAGGTTCATCGCGATGTTTTTGCACGTGATACGCGAGTTGGACACCAGCGTCACGAGCGTCATGCGCGTGTAGGTAACGAACTCGGCGATCGCTTCGGTAACCGCACGATGAGCCTTCTCCGCAACCCGCATCGAAGGCGGGTGGCGCACGAACTGCGCGCCGAGCATCATCAAAGTGTTATACGCCTTTAGCCGCTCGTGCAGGCGCGTCTTGCTGCTGTCGGTGAGGATGACCAGCCGCTTCGATTCGATCAGCTCGGCCAGGTCCACACAGGTCAGCGCCGTGGCGATAAGCTGGATCGACGGCTCGCTGCAGATGATGAATGCGTCACCACGAAGCCGCTCGAAGAGCGCACGCACGTGGTAGCCAAGCCCCAGCCCCGAAACCACAAAGCAGAACTTGTCTTCGAGCGGTATCGAGGCTGCGAAGCGTTCGGCTTCGGCGACCGGATCGTACCGGCTATGAAGATAGACCATCGATCCCTCGGACGTCGGCATCTTCGCCGTCCATGCCCCGCTGCGGGTCGCCTCCAGCGAGACTCGCTCGTCGTCGTGGACGGCATCCACCCGTAACGCCAGCTCGGCGTCATGACGCCATAGCGCGCGCATGTTGTGCAGGAACCGTTCGTTTCCCACAGCGGGTGCGGCCGCGTCACTCATGCGCTGTTTCGCCTGTGGGACTGACTTTCCAGTCGGTCTTTTCCGGGTTGCTTGTGGGACTGACTTTCCAATCGGTCTTTTCCGGATCGACAAAGCGACAGGCTGGAAAGCCTGTCCCACACGCCTTCCTCAAACAAAGGTACAGGGTAATACCAAGGCCCGTTGAAGCTGGCGTCCATATTCGGCGCTCGGAATCTCGACCGCACCGAATCGGCGCAGGTGTTCGGTCATGAACTGGACGTCAAGCAGCACAAATCCGCGCCCGCGCATCCGCTCGACAAGATGAACCAGAGCGACCTTCGATGCATCGGCGACGCGATGGAACATCGACTCGCCGAAAAATGCACCACCGAGCACGATACCGTATAATCCCCCAGCCAGTTGCCCATCGCGCCAGCCCTCTACACTGTGAGCGAATCCCAGTCGGTGCAGCGTGCGGTACGCCCGCTTGATCTCGTCCGAAATCCACGTACCCTCCGGGCGGTCGGCGCACGCATCGATCACTGCATGGAACGCGCGATTGATCGTCACGTCAAACACTCCGCGGCGCGTCACCGCGCGCAACGACCGCGACACCTTGAAAGCGTCCAGCTCGATGACGGCCCTTGGATCGGGCGACAGCCAGTGGACTTCACCCTTCTCATCCGCCATGGGAAAAATGCCGACCGCGTAGGCTGTCAAGAGCTTCTCGGGAGCAAGGTCGGGATGCATCACATGGTTCAAGCCTGCAAAATGGCTGGGATCTCCGCGAGCCTGTGAATGATGTGATCGGGCCGGACGCGACCGCGGGGAATTTGACCATTCCGGGTCAAAAGCGCGGTTTTCATGCCCACGCGCGCAGGCCCTTTCACGTCCTTGTCGACGCGATCACCAATGAACAGAGTGCGGGCCGGTGCCACACCGAGCTGATCCAGGGCAAGGTGAAAAATCTTCCGGTGTGGTTTCATATACCGTACATCCGACGAATAAATCCTAACGGGAAAATGGTCGAGCAGGCCCTCGTACTGCAGAAAGTCATCGATGGCAAAACTTGGAAACGGCGTATTGGAGACGATGCCCAGCTTGAACCCCGCGGCGTCGAGCCGCGCCACCACATCCACCGCATCATCGTCCATTGAAAGAAATCGGCGTAGCGCCTGGGTGCACCGAAGCCCGAGGTCGTTGAGCTGTTCGTTATCGAGGTGGATGCCCATGCGACGGTGGCAACGCTCAAATGCCCGCACGATTTGAACCTCACGGCGCATCACCCGTGACCACAGATACGCCCACTGAAACGCGCGCCTGATCGCCCGAACATAAACGTGGTACGCGGGAGGCCGATAGCCCAGCTCGCAAAGCCGTTCGTAGCCAGGACGCGTGGCCGCATCGAGGAACTCGCGCGCCTTCGATGTCTCGAAGTGCAGAAGCGTATCCCCTATGTCGAACAACACTGCCTCGATCATGCGTCGTATGATAACCGGGTTTGGCCAGTCCAGCCAACCGACATGGTCACACCCGCGAACGAAGGGTCCGTGACAGTTTAGGCGGACGTGTTTTGACGTGTAGGCAGTCCCGGAGGGACGGAAGAAAGTAGCCCAGGGCGTAAGCCCTGGGATGTGAGGCCACCTGTAACCGGAAAGTCCCGTAGGGGCGGCAGAGACGCTTACATTGTTGGAATCTGTCTTCCGCCCCTCCGGGGCTGGAAAACAATCCGCGGAAACTGTCACACACCCGCGAACGAAAGAGCCCGCGTTGACGCGGTCTTCAATGGCTGCTATCGTCCCGAAACTGTGAATCGTTGCTTTCGGATAACCACGTTGGATGGCACCGGCGTGGAAACAAAGCAGCGAAGCGTCATGCCGCGTGCCCGACGCGTCCACAGCGGTGGCGCCGTTGCCAGCGCGCTTATTGCGGCCGTGGCGCTTCCGCTGTTTGTGGCAACCGGCTGCTCAGTTCGCGCCTCAACGTTCGAAATCGTCGACTATCGCGAGCCGGGTAAGGCGAAGCGCTATCGCGAGACCTTCGACGAAGGCTACTATGACCTCGACGAGCACGGCAACGTGGATGTCGTTCTGCGCCGCGCCGCACCCGGCGAAAGTGACCCCAAGCAAACCATCACGCAAACAATCCACATTCGAAGCGTCTGGCGCTCGATTCCGGGTGAGACCGTCGCGCACCGCACCCAGCTCAACGGAACCGTCAGCTATCACATCGTCGCCGGTCGGATCGGGGCTACGTTCGACGGCGCGGGCTCGGTGTTTTTCAACCTCAATTACCGAAAGGACTCACTTACCGGCACGCTCGACCTGGCCGTGCTTCGTCCGAAACGCCAGCTTGCGACCGGTAGCTCCCTGTTCAAGCGAGCGGAGCTGAAAGGAGAATTCCACGCAACGCGCGATCCCCGCCGCGTCGTCCGCATTATCAACGAAATGGACCGCCTGTTCGGCCCACTACCGCCGCATCAACCTTAGAACCAAACTACCGGGGGCGAATGTTGGGGCACCCTTGCTGAAGCCTGCGGCTCGCCGGGTATCCGCGCAGGCTGAAGCCCTGCGGCTCGCCGGGTATCCGCGCAGGCTGAAGCCTGCGGCTCGCTGGATATCCGCGCAGGCTGAAGCCTGCGGCTCGTCTATGGTCGGCTGGCTGCGCCCGCCTCCGACGTCATTTCAGGCACGTACACATAGGCCCGAGACAGGAACCTTTCGTCAATCTCGCTCTTGACCGTCAGGATCGACAGCAAAGGGTTCTTGCGGTCCGGCTCGATAGCCGTGATCTTCCCGATCGTCATGGCCGCCGGCAGCATGTCGTTCATCGGATCTGACAAAACCATGTCACCCACCTGGAGGAGACCGGCTTGAACGTCGCGCCGATCCGCATCGCGGATTTGCATCACGCCGTCGCCGCAGCCGCTCAGCCAGAAGTACCTGTCCAGCGCCGCGAAACCTTCCTCGGTCACCCGCCCGACCCGGACTTTCATCCCGGCCTTCAGATCGCTCAGCAACCTCGCGCGGGCCGTGTGCGTGCCGACCTGCTCGACCACGCCGAGAAGCGCCTCCCGAAGCAGGACCGACATGCCGCTGCCCACGCCTTCGGCATCGCCCTGGTCGATGGTGAAGAACCTCGACGCAACGGCTGATCCGTCTCGCACGCCCTGCAAGCTTCCCGCATTGATCAATCGTGACGACCGCCACGGTAGCAGGTCTTCGGTGATGACCCGGACGGGAATCAGCCGGCCCAGGGCACCGATGTGTCGGCCGTCTACATCCCAAAGACGCGTCGCTGTCAGGATCTCGACTTCCTTCTCGAGCTGTGCCGCACGGACCGCCAGCGCCGCGACCTGATGTTCCAGCGCGGTTTTCTGCCGCTCGAGGGCTTCGTATGCCTCGCCAGAGACCGTTGGGGGATCAGGTTTCAGTGCATCGGTAACCGAATCAGCGATCGAGGTAGCGGCGTGTTGAAACGGAACGATGATCTGTACCAGGCTGATAAGCTTTCCCGTCCACCCGCCCGGGAGCAGCAGGGCAACGATCGACACGCTCACGAGGGCGAAAAGGTATGTTCTTTTGGAACGTGTGCCTGGCTTGCGCTTACCCATACAGAGCGGAATTACAAATTACGAATTACAAGTTGCAAGTTACAAGTTACAAGTTACGAATTACGAATTACAAATTACGAATCGTGAATTTCCAATAACGAGGGCGGCACCGCCTCTTTTTGTAATTCGTAATTTGTAATTCGTAATTCCTCAGTATTCGTCCGCATCGGACTCCATCGTGTCCTTCCAGGCAGCCAGGTTGTCAAGGTACACGCTGGTGCCCCGTGCCACGCAGCTAAGCGGATCGTCGACGAGTGTCACGTCAAGCCCGGTGGCTTCGGCGAGATTGCGATCGAGACCACGCAGCAGCGCCCCGCCGCCGGCGAGATGAATGCCGTTTTCCACCAGGTCCGCCGCGAGTTCCGGCTCCGCGGCTTCCAGTGTTCGGATCACACAATCCACAATCTGCGCGACGGGTTCGGCCAGCGCCTCACGGATTTCGTCACTCGAGACAACGCACTTGCGTGGAAGACCGCCCACGACGTCCCGCCCGCGAACTTCCCTGGTCATCTCCTGATCCAGCTCCATGATGGAGCCGATCTCGACCTTCACCCGCTCAGCCGATTGCAGGCCGATCATCAGATCGTATTTGCGACGCATGTACGCGATGATCGCCGCGTCCATTTCGTCGCCGGCCACCCGAATGCTCTGAACGACCGCGATATCCGCAAGGGACATGATGGCCACCTCGGTCGTACCGCCGCCGACGTCGACGATCATGGAGGCCGTCGCCTCCCCGATCGGCAGGCC
>JBARRC010000618.1:0-5053 GCA_049644045.1 Phycisphaerae bacterium | reverse complement strand
GCGTACCTCGGGGTGAGCATCGACGGACCCTATAAACCTGAGCATTACCGGTATTAATCAGTTATCAGTTGTCAGTTATCAGTATAGCCCGGGTATCCATAGGTACATGAACTGCGGTACGGGGCGGCTTAGCCAATCCGGCAGGTCGAACTTCAGAAAATTCACGTCGCCGCCACTTCGGTACGGCGTCTGTGCATAGTAGTTCGGGCGGTAGCCGAGCGGCCTGTGATACGTGACCAGGCGAGTGCGTTTCACACCGGCTCGCTGTTTGGCTAAGTCGATCGCGTCGCGCATCGTGGCGATCCGGTCGATCAAACCCGCCTCCTTCGCCTGGGTGGCCGTGTAGATTCGGCCGTCAGCCAGTCGGCGCACGGTCGCTTCGTCGAGGTTCGTCCGAGCGGCTAGGACCACATCGATGAATCGCTCGTACATGTCGTGAACGACCTGCTCGAAGAGTTCGCGCTCCTCAGGTCGCATGGGACGCAGCGGTGAGCCGATGTCCTTGTAAGTGCCCGATATGATCGCCTCGCTTTTGACGCCGACCATCTGCATCGTGCCGCTGAGATCGAACACCTGCATCACGACGCCGATGCTCCCCGTCACGGTTGATGGTTGTGCCACAATCTCGTCACAGGCGCACGCGATGTAGTAAGCGCCGCTGGTGGCCACATCCATCATCACGGCGATGATCGGCTTGCCGCTCTTTTTGAAATGGGTGATCTCATCGTGCATCAGCTCGCTGGCGGTCACAGTCCCACCGGGCGAGTTGATCCGTAGAACAACGGCCTTGACGCGGCGGTCGCGGCGGGCTTTGTCGAGCTGTTCGAGCAGCACACTCACCGGATGCTCGCCTTCGCCGAAAAGCTCATGCCTCGGGGCGTTCGTAATAACGCCGCTGACATCGACAAGCGCAATCTTGTCAACGGCGAACCGGGAGTCCCGCGACAGCTCCGTTTCGACCAGCGCGCGCCGGTGAGCAACCGGCGTGATGAGCAGGCTCGATCCCGTGCAGCCGGTCACGGTCGCCACAGCCGCCGACATCGCGATCATGATCAACGTACGGACACACCGCCCCAGGCGTGTTGAATATACCATAGAAACCTCCAGCAAGTTCTTGTAGGCCGCCGCCGAGACAAACTGCGATTGCCCCGGGTGTATCATGAGTCTTTAACCCGTGTGGCACGGGTTTTCAACCCGTGAACCGTCAGAGTGGCACGGCTTAACCTGCACGTGCTTAGCGAGGGTGGCATGGGCAAACTTGTTTGCCCGTGCGCGTACCACGGGCAAGCTGCGTTTCGTGCCGCCCGGATTGGCTACGATGCTCCGGAACTTCTCGCCATAGGTTGTCGCTTGCCTCTATCGCTTGCCCATGCCACCCGTCGATCGCATCACTCAGCCAGTCGCCATACCTTTTCAACACGTTAACGTTTCTTCGTTTCGACTTTTCGACGTTTCGACTTTTCGACGTTTCCTACGTCCCGGATTGCTTCCGGACGGTCATGTCGAAGCCGCGAACGAGGGCGGTATACCGGTTCCAGACAATGGCGGCGTAGAGGCCGGCCGCGAGGACACAGCCGATCAGGGCCGCAAAACGCGCCAGCGTGGCACCCGCCGCAAACTCCTTCGGCGTGGCGAACAGCGCCGAAGGATGAACCAAAAACCAGATCGAGGTAAAGGGTGTGAAGGGTGCCACAAACGCCCCACCCTCGGGGCCCAGATTCTCGATCAACGGGAAACCGATCATCGACAAGACCCCGCAGGCCAGGATCATCAACCCGACGCTATACATGACAGCCGTCACGTTTTTCTTGCTGGTCAGCGATATCCGTAGCCCGACCACACACGCCAACGCCGTATAGATCACCAACAACGCCGCTGCTTCGAAAGCTGTTTCAATCCACACCGCCGGGGGTGAATCCGCCTGTTTCAGCCCGTACAACCCGAACAGCAGAAGGACGGCCACAGGACCGGCCAACAGCGGTATGGCGAAGCTTACCAACCCGCGAAGCTTGCCCCAGAGGATGTACTTGCTGGTCAGCGGCGTGGCAAGCAGCAGGTCCATGGTGTTCGACTCTTTCTCCCTGGTCATCGAGGTCGACGCGCTGTTCGTTGCGATGATCAGCGCGAGTGCAAACTGGATGACAATCAGCGCGGACAGCCAGACCGACACCTCGTACGCCGCAAACTCCCCGTTTCGGTAACCGATGAATAGTACCATCGGGCCGGCAAAGCCACCTGCGATGATTACCCACCGCAGCAGGCCGCCGCTCGACGATCGCGTCTTCGCCTCACGCCAGGCAACAGGATTGTTCCAGACCGGGCGCGGCGGACGCGTCCGCTCGCCGCGGCGGCGTTTTAGAAACGGCAGACGCTCGGCAATGGTACCAAGGAATGTCCGCTCGCCCGTCTTCGCGCTGCGGCGGACGAAGAACATGCTCGAGAGGGTGAGCAGCAGTGCGAGCGCCGTCGTCCAGACAACGTAAACCGCCGAAGGGTAGGCCAATGCGTAGCGACCCAGCGCTGAGTACTCGGCCAGGCGACCGTACGGCGGCGCGTACACGCGATTGATCGCCACATCCAAGGCCAGGAAAGGATGCAGTGGCGTGAGCCAGCTCATCTTCTGCCCCGCGATATTCGCAGGCGATGCCTCCACCCAGGTTCGATCCCACTGGCCCAAAAGGTAGATGCATAGCAGATAAAGCCCGATCAACAGGTAGAACGAAAAGATCGTCCGCCGCGTTCCGACCCCAATCATCGCAACAAAGATCGCCAGAGCCCCGGTGAGAACGGCCGTGGAACCGGACAACGCAAAGCTCTCCGCGACCTGTGACGAGGTAACACCGCCGTACACCATCGTCGTCAGGAAAATCGGCAGACCGGCGATCAGCAGCATAAGGACGAAGTAGAGCCGGCTTATCAGTGAACCGAACACGATCTGCGCGTTGGTCAGCGGAGTCGAAAGGAGAATGCTGAAAGTCTGAGCGTCGCGCTCCTGTGTGATGGCTGACGCGGTAAAGACCGGCGCCAGAAAACACATCAGGGCCAACTGCGTCATCGACGCCCACTTGAAGGTTTGCGAGGCACCCTTGGCCAGTTCCGCAAGCGAAGCGCTCTCCCGGCTGATCGAGAGCATGAGCGAGAAGAGCACGACCGTCAGCAGCGCGCCGAGGTACCCCACCCGCAGCCACAAATGACGCGTACGCCTGGACGCACCGTAAACGACGCGTACCAGGATCGGATTGGCCGGCAGCAAATGCCAGAACCAAAGCCACAACTTATACAGAACTCGGTTCATCGAACGCAGGTCCGCTGAAGAATTACAAATTACGAATTACAAATTACGAAAAAGAGCGTGGTCACGCACGCTGTGCCGAGAATCCGCTGTGCCGAGAATCCTTTCTCGGCACCTGCCAGGGACCGAGAAGGGGCTCTCGGTCCAACGTAGATTTTCGGTCCAGCGCATTACAAACCACGAACAAGAGCACCGCTACCCGCCTGTGTTACGTATAATGGCCGTTAAAATACGAACAAGCTGATCGGCCTCGTCGATGATTTCGTCGAGACTGCCGCGGCGAATCAGCTCGCCATTAGCGACGCGGGTCAAAAAGTACTTCGCTTCGCGACACTCCTTTCTGGCAATCTTCATTTTGTGAAGGAAGTCCGCCGTACTCTCACCGGCTTGAGCTTCCTCGACATTGGCCCCGACACTCGTGCCGGCGCGCACGAGTTGCTTGCCAATGTCCCAACCCGCCGGATTATTGGGAAGCGCAAACGACAGTCTAATCACACGATCTGCAAACGCTGCCGTTCGCTCAACAATGTCTCGCGGCGGCGCAATCTCAGTCATCGCCTCTTGACCTGCCACGCGCTTCGCCGAAGTCACCCGATCCTCCTCAAGTTCCATATCCCTGAAACCGCCCGTGCCTTTTTTGTAATTCGTAATTCGTAATTCGTAATTCGTAATTCTCTTCTACTGCACCATTCCCTTCGTAAGCCGCATAAACGCCGTCTCGAGGTTGACCTCCTCTTCTTTGATTTCGCGAATCTTGAAATTATTGTCGATCAGCAGCTTTACGAGACTGCTGTAATCGCGGGCTTGTTGCTCGAACTCGATCACCAGCGCACCATTCTGCAGCTCCACATCCTTGATGCCCTTGGTGCGCTGTAGCAGCAGCGCAGCCAGGTCCTGCTGTTCCGTGACACGGATGTGCAGCTTCCCGCTCGTCCTGGCGCGGCGGATAATCTCCTCGAGAGGCCCGTGGAACAGCAGCTTTCCCTGCTCGATAATGCCGATGGTTGTGCACAGCTCGGCCAGCTCATGGAGGATGTGGGAGCTGATAATGATCGTCTTGCCCATTCGGTGTAGTTCCTTGAGTAGCTCGCGGATCTCGATGCGCGCCCTCGGGTCGAGCCCGCTGGCCGGCTCATCCAAAAGCAGCACCTTGGGATCATGCAACAACACGCGCGCGACGCTGAGCCGCTGCTTCATCCCGCGCGACAGCGAGTCCACCAGCGCATCACGTTTGTAGACCAGATCCGTGAGTTCGAGCACGTCTTCCACGACGCGGGTGCGCTGCCGGCCCGTGATGTTGTAGGCACTCGCGAAGAACTCGAGGTACTCCTGGACCACCATGTCCTCATACGCGCCGAAAAAGTCCGGCACGTAACCGATGAGCGGGCGAATCTTCCGCGACTCATAGCCGATGACGTGGTCGCATATCCGGGCCTCGCCCCAGGTGGGTTGCAGGAGTGTTGCGAGGATTTTGATCGTCGTGGTCTTGCCCGCGCCGTTTGGCCCAATGTAGCCGAAACACTCACCCTCCTCGATGTTCAGATTGAGGTCGTCCAGGGCCACGAGCTTGCCGTATCGCTTGGTCAGATTGATAGTCTGAACGATCAACGGTTACGTCCCACCTTGTCTGCGCCGGATCAGTTCATCCAACTCATCATCAGCCTCGTCCACCGGCGGAGCCTCATGCAGCGTAACCGGGATGCGGATCCGATACATCGTCCAGGAGTGGTCCGGATCGGGCTTGAGCATGCGGTAAGGCCG
>JBARRC010000617.1:0-4365 GCA_049644045.1 Phycisphaerae bacterium | reverse complement strand
GTCCAGCAGCGCTTCAGCTTCATCAAGCCTGTCACTTGACAGATAGAACATCACCGCGGGCAACAGTGTATCCAGGGAGCGTGGTGCCAGGTTGAGCGCCCGATCCAAGTGCTCCTCGGCTTCGCTGACGTTTCCCCGGCTCTGATGCAATAGAAATGCGGCGAGTTGGAGATCGTGCGCGTCCGACCCGAGCTCCAGGGCTTTCTGAAGCCACTGCGCAGCCTCGTCCTTTTGATTCAGGTCGAACGCCGTGAGCCGCACCAAAAGGGGATAGAGTTCCGGCGCGCCGGGGTTCCGGTCGATGGCGGCGACGAGCGTATCGACCGCCTCCTGGGGCTTGCCGAGTCCGTACTGCGCTCGCGCGAGCGAAAGGGCCGCCTCGGGGGACTCCGGGTTGATCGCCACCCAGCTGGTTGCAGGTTCCTTGGCCAAACCATACTCCCGCAGGCGCAGGTACAAGCCTGTGAGCTTCCCGAGTGCGGCGGCGTTGTCCGGCTCCATGCCTACGAGGCGTCGTAACGTTCGAACCGCATCGCCGACCACTTCCGGTTCGGTTTTCATCCGTTCGAGGAGCACGTCGGCGTAACCATTGAGCACGGCCACGTCCAGCGGTTCCCGCTGCAGGTACTGCCTGTAGGCGACAGACGCCGTGTTCCAATCATGATCGGCAGCGGATTGCCGGGCCCGCTGAAGAAGTTGCTTTGTGTTCTGATCTCTCCGGTGCGTGTAGAGGCTGTAGCTGCCGAGTCCAACAGCAATGAGTACGAGGGTCAGCGCGAGCAACACAGAGGAAATGGCGAATGCTGAATGGCGAATGGCAAATTGAAGATCATTCGCTCCAATTTCGCTATTCGCTATTCGCCATTCGCCATTCTCGTTTGGCTCTGCCGCTTCACGCTTCACGCGCGACGCTTCACGAGATACACTTTTCGGAGGGGGTGGCATGAACATTAACCTCGCCGGTTTGAGAGGACTCTAGTCCGCTCCCTGACGGTTGCGGTTCTGTTTTTGCGTGACATTCGAATCCGGGGCCGCTCCCTAACGGTCGCGGTTCTGTTTTGAGGTCGGTAAGGCGTTGGGCTGAGCCCGACCTACTCGCTTCACGCTTCACGAGCGACGCTTCACGAGCCGATGGAGCATCTTGGCGGACCCTGGCTGAATGAACGCAGATTCCGCGTTGTTGCAGACACCGCGCGAATCGCCCGAGCCGGCCGGATGCGAACATCGCCAAAGGTGTATGCAACAAGAGCTGCCAATCCAGCCAAAGCGAACGATGTTGTACGTATTCCAGGTCGTAGTAGATCCATTCCTGAAAGTCAGACTCGGATTGATTGCGAAGCCGCATCACCTGCCACAGGCCTGTAATTCCCGGTCTCACGGAAAGGCGGGCTCGACGCCATCCGGGACAGAACTGATTCTCGTCGTCGGGCGACGGCCGCGGGCCGACGAGACTCATTTCACCTTTCAATACGTTGATCAACTGAGGGAGCTCGTCGACGTTGTACCGCCGCAGCCAAGCACCCAGGCGGGTTAGACGAGGGTCTTCGGCGATCTTGAACTGGGGGCCGTCCACCTCGTTGTCACCACGCATCTGGTCCTGCATCGCTTCCGCCCCTTCAATCATTGTGCGGAATTTCAAGCACCGAAACTCGTTCCCACCCAGTCCCTGGCGCTTGTGTCCGTACAATACCGGCCCCCGTGAAGTCAGTTTCACCAGAGCCGCTACGACGAGCAGGGGCACGGACAATAGGATGAGCGCAAGTGCAGAAAGAATGACATCCATAGAACGCTTGCCGAAACGGTAGAAGGATGAAGGATGAATAGAAGCGACTCCCCGGTTTTCATCCTTCATCCTTTCGCCTTCATCCTTTTGGCCGTTGGCCCACCCGACGCGAAAACGTCGCGTGAGACTGCCGATGCTGTCGAGCCCCCACCCGTGGACGACGAGGTGCGCCAGCACCGCACGGACACGGGCTCCAGAACACACCAGGCACGAGGCGGATCCAGTCCACCGGTCCACCGACGCCTGGGAATCCGTATAATGACGACTGAGTCTTACAACGTGTCCGGTTCTGTCCGTTTGCAGGGATTCCCAATAGTGGCCGTCGGTTGCCCACTGCGGCGAGCCAAACACGAGCACGTCGCAATCACAGCGGCGGGCTGTGGAGTGGGCGGTATCCCAATCGAAGATCGGCCATTGTGCCCCGTTGACGACCCACACATCGGCCCTGCCGGATACCTCGGGGAGCGAGAGCGAGAGCTCGTCCGCATACCAGATCAGAGATGCGTTCCCGACGCTGGAAACCAGTGACTCTTCGCATGACCTCAAACGTTCCGGGAGAATCAAGAAAGGTGACCCTTTGTGGTCCTGGGCCGTGCGGCAATGCCATTGCACCGGACTGTCGTCGTCCAATACACCCCCTCGCGCAGGCAACCCGCCGTTAAAGAGAATAAATACCATTTTGTTGCGTTGTCCAAAGATGATAGGCCTCCTTCCCCTCGAAGCGTATCTCGTATTTCGTTTGCCTCTTACGCTTCACGCTTCACGATTGACGTTTCACGCTTTCTAGGTTTCCCGTTCGCCGCGTTTGCCGACGTAGGGGTAACGATAGTATGAATAGGGCGACTTCTTGGGATCAACGGCGTTGAGGATCACGCCGACGAGCTTGCTCCCGACCCCCGCAAGGCAGCGGCGTGCGGCCCGAGCTTCCTCCCGTGTGGATTTGCCCGCTCGCAGGACCAGGACGACCTCGTCGACCAGCGTCGCCAGAACGACCGCATTGCTGCTGACAAGCACGGGTGGTGAATCCACAATGACCTCGTCGTAGACTTCAAACAACGAGCGCAGCACTTCCTGGGCGCGCTGCCTGGCGAGGTATTCTCCAAACCGTTCGTCATGCTGACCCGCCGGCAGTATCTGAAGGTCTTCCAAATCGCTTTGATGCACTACCTGTTCGCGCCGACACGTTCCTTCGAGCAACTCCTTCAGACCCGGATGCCCCGCTATCTCAAACGCCCGCGTCACTCCCTGTCCGCTGTTGTCCGCATCCATGAGGAGGACGTGCCGCCCGGTCGATGCGAGAGTCCGAGCGAGATTGACCGCCATGGAGGACTTCCCGCTCTGCGCGGTAGGACTGGTAATCAACCGGCTGTGCCTCTGCCCGGTGTGCGACGACGCGAGTAGCGCGGTCGAGATTCCGCGCAACGGCTCGAGAATGCGGGCGTCGCCCACCAGACCAATCCCATTGGTGTTCGGCACGCGCTGGACGCTTCCCAAGAGCGTCATGCCCAGGCGATCGGTGATCTCCTCAGGATCACGAAGGCTTGTGTCAAGGCGATGGCGGACTAGAGCGGCGCCGGTGCCCATGAGCAGACTCATCAGACAGGCCGCGACGGTGTACTTGATTCGTTTGTCGAGGTTCGGCTCCTTCGGCGCCAGGGCGGGTGAATCGATGGTTACCCGCGCCATGCGGTTCTGCTCGATGTCGACGTTCCAGATCTGCTGCCGAACACGCATAAGGGCCTGTTCGAGTCGTTCACGTTCATGGTGGAAGTCTTCGAGGATGAACGTCTGACGGGCGGCCTCCGCCCGTTGACGTGTGAGCCGGTCCAATTCGTCCTGGATGACCTTCGCGGTGATCTCAGCATCAAGCCGCTCCGCCCTGAGGCGCCGCCGTAGCGAGACCTTGTATAGCTCACGGAGTTTGGCTTCTCGGGCGGAAAGATCCTCCCGCAGCGCGGCGATGTGTTGCGGTCGGCCAGCCACATCGGGATGCGACGCTCCCCGGCCGAGGCGTTCGTCATCCAAGCCTGCGAGCTCCAGCAACCTGAGCCGTTCTTTGATGTCTCGCCGCTCCAAATCATTCTGCAGGTACGCCTCGAAGCCGGTCGGGTCGGTCTGGACCAACTCGTCGGTCCCGTCGCTCGCATCCAACGCCTCCAGCTTAGCCGCCGCGAGCACGCTGTCCCTGTGCGCTTGCGTCAAAACCTGGTGGAGTTCGGCGACCCATGAGTTGAGGGCGGTTTCGGGGCTGTCAGACGTACTCAGACCGCTTTCGACCGCGAGCTGCCGTAACTCAATGTTTCTGGCCTGCAGTCGCGCTTCCAGCTCGGCCTGTTCCACGCGAAGCGAGCGAAGGATCTTTTCATCGGATTCTCGTTTCTTGTCGTCGCGCAGCCGCAGGTATACCTTGAGGAGGCTGTTGACGATCACGGCCATATCCTCAGGGTTCTCGCCGGTCATCTTGATCCCGAGCAGCTCTGTGCCGCGCACCTGTTCCACAGCCAGACGACCCCGGATATGTGCGGCCGGGTTCGCCGCTCGCAGGATCGAAGGCAAGGAGCTCACCTCCGGTGTGTCAAAGG
>JBARRC010000616.1:0-2706 GCA_049644045.1 Phycisphaerae bacterium | reverse complement strand
GCCGATCGTCTTGAATCACTCTCACGCCATCGCGTTTGGTGTGGAGATGAGTCATGCCATGGTTCGCCATGCACCGGACAGCGCCACAACAACAGAGACTGCGTTTAAGTACTTTGAGGTGGCTAAGATTGCCATGCTGGTGGCACGGTACATCAACCTGCTCGGCTACGAGGCTCGTGCGCACGTAGATGCCAACTACCGCGTGATGTGTGGCCCGATTGCCATCGACGCCGGTTTAGGAGAGCTGGGCAGACTCGGATTACTCGTAACTCCACAGTTCGGGCCGCGTCTACGCCTATCCGTGGTAACCACAAACCTTCCAGTTACGCAGGACCGGCGAATCCATTTCGGCGTACAGCACTTTTGCGATTTCTGCAGGAAGTGCGCAGGCAATTGTCCGTCGCAGGCCATAGAGTTTGGCGGCAAGGCCGTTTACAACGGCGTTGAAAAGTGGCAAAGCAATCAGGAGCGGTGTTACCGATTCTGGCGCAGAGAAGGCTCAGACTGTTCGATTTGCGTAAAAGTATGCCCGTACTCGCACCCCTGCACACCCTTGCACAACTTGGTTCGCTGGGCCATCCGCCACAACAGCCTTGCGCGTCAGGTCGCTCTTTGGGGTGACGACCTCTTCTACGGACGTCGTGACAGGAGCCGATTTGACCTTCCCGATTGGCACGCCAAGGACCACGGGTGCGTTGCGGGCAAACCTACTTCATAGGCAACGAGCTGCGTCGCGAAGGGGGCGACAACCCGCGGGGTGCAGATTCTTTTTGGCACCTATGCCGCATAGAACGGCCTCCAGGGCACTCAGTGGCATGGTGGTGATTGCCGCCTGTTCGATGCACCCAGGTGCCCATCTCGCTCTGCGGAGACCGAGAAGAACTCGGGGAAGCCAGCTCTTCGAGGGCCACTGCATGAGGAATTCAGGTGTCAAAAGATATCTGTGCCCCGCGACAGCCGTCGGGGGATCTTCGCCATAGCCAAGGCAAGCGCCAAAATGTACAATGGTGCGCGACGAAGTCATCTTGCCCAGGTAGGTAGGGAAGATCCTCACGGAGTGTATCCATGCTCAAGGAATGGACCGCAGACGATGTGTTGGAGCTGGCCAGGGGCTATCAGGCCGCGTGCATCCTCACGGCAGGAGCAGAGCTGGATCTGTTCAGTGTCCTCGCCGACAGCCCCCTAGGTGCAGCAGATGTCGTGAACAAACTCGGAACGGACCTCCGAGCGACAACCATGCTCCTTGACGCGCTCGCAGCCCTGGGGTTCACGGAAAAGCGCAACGGGCAGTACGTTCTGCCTTCCACCACGGCGCAACTCTTAACCAAGGATAGTGCAGCCAGCGTTCTATCGATGGTGCAACATCAGGCCAACTGCTTGCGCCGGTGGGCCCACTTGGCAAGCGTGGTCCAAGCCGGTAGACCGGCAGAACGCCAACCGAGCATTCGAGGCGAGCAAGCCGACGAAGAGGCGTTTATCGGCGCGATGCATGTCGTATCGACGCCTGTGGCCTCCGAACTGATTGAACAACTTGGACCTCCCGCTTTCGCACATCTGTTAGACATAGGTGGAGCGTCGGGTACCTGGACGATTGCCTTCCTGCGTGCCCGGCATAACACGACCGCCACCCTGTTCGATTTGCCACATGCGATTCCTGCGGCCCAGAGACGGATCTCCGAGGCAAACATGAGCAATCGCGTCAGACTCGTTGCCGGTAATTTCTACGCCGACGCGCTTCCTCCTGGGGCCGACCTTGCCTGGTTAGGTGCCATCGTCCATCAGAACTCACGCGAGCAGAACAGGCATCTCTTTACAGCAATTGCCCGTGCCTTGGCCGATGGAGGAAGCCTTCTCATTCGCGATATGCTGATGGATGAGTCGCGAACGACTCCGGTCGCTGGAGCATTGTTTGCGATCAACATGCTGGTCGCCACCGAGGGGGGTGGGACTTTCACCTTCAACGAGCTCCGGGAGGACCTTGAAGATGCAGGCTTCACGGGTGTAAAGGTGCTGCACCGCGACGAGGGCATGAACTCGGTGATCCAGGCCGTCAAGAGTCGAAGTCTGACATAGGCTGACCGCCGCCGCGCTAACTTCCGCTTGGCACTGCAGCCGCCTCGTGATGCCGCCAGATTGTGGGTGGGGCGTTCCGGTGGCCGCTAACCTGACGCCGCAATATCTCGAAGCCGAGGCCAAGTACCGCGCGGCGAAGACGCCTGAGGAGAAGCTGGCTTCGCTGGAGGAGATGTGGCGGGAGCTACCCAAGCACAAGTCCTCGGAGAAGCTGCAGGCCGAGCTGAAGAAGAAGCTCTCCGCCGCCCGCCCCACCGTGAGGGTAAGCGACGGGTGACGAAAATGAAGGATGATTCATCATGAGCCAGCACGCCGAGTCTGCCTACGAGCCAGCCGCCGTTTCGACGGCGAAGCGAGCCCTGATGCATGGTGATTCGTTCCTTGTCGTTAGCGAGTGCTTTAGAGTCAGGTCGAGGCAGCTTCAGTCCATGGTCCGGGTTTTGCGCCGGCTACGACTATCTCGTGTTGCTTCTTCGACATGCTGTGAACTTTGACGCACATCCAGTGTGTGCCTCTCTCTTTGATGACGCCCATAATCTGGCCGATGAACCCCCTACTGGCGTGTCCGCCTGTCGATAATTGCAGCTCCACGCATGATACGTCGCTCGGCGGTGTTGGCGTGTGGATTAGAAG
>JBARRC010000615.1:0-1634 GCA_049644045.1 Phycisphaerae bacterium | reverse complement strand
GGATTGAGCTGCGGCGTGAGTGGTGGGCATTGCAGACGCGGGCTGCCCGCCTTCGCGCGCCGACGCGCATCCACGAGCGAATCGATCTTTTGCATACGGAGCTGGTTCCACCAGGGATTGAAACCATGACGGCGTCGGCGGTGCGACTCGCGTCCAACCAACCCTAAGAGTGACAAAGCAATGTCTTTTCAAACCACACCGATCGATCTTGGCCAGCGGCGGTCCGGTGTGGTGCTGCTCCTTGGAATTGTTGCACTTCTGTTGGCTCTTGGCGCGAGGCTGGTCTACATCAACACGGCGATGAGCCCTCGACTTACCGCCATCGCCGCCCGACAGCAGCGTGGAAGTTCGCTGATCCCTGCGCGGCGGGGAATGATCTTCGATGCTCGCGGGCGGGTCGTGGCGCTGAGTCGCCAGGCGCCCGACGTGTTCATCGATCCCGCTTTTGTGAAGGATGTCGACGCGCTCGCCGCCGAAGTGGCGGCGCGTGTCAGCCTCCCGGCATCCGATATTGCAGAGAAAATACACCGCCGTGCAGAGTCACGATTCGTCGTGGTCGCGCCGCACGTGGATCCGGTGACCGCGGCGGCGGTGCGTGCGATGGGCCACCCGGCCGTCGGTCTGGCGGATCGGGCACGGCGCGGCTATCCGCTTGGCGAGTCCATGGCCCACGTGCTCGGGTGGGTGGGTCGTGACGGTTACGGCCTGGAGGGGATTGAGCTTGCCTGCGATGCCCATCTCCGTGGTCATGATGGCCGACGGGCTACGATCCGCGATGCCCGACGCCGCGTCCTTCGGCGGTCGGCGGAGTGGTCCGCATCACCAGTCGACGGCGGTCACGTGGTCCTGACGATCGACGCCGAGATTCAACGCCTGGCCGAAGAGGCTTTGGCGCGCGGGATCGCCCGGTTTGAGGCCGAAAGTGGAATTGCCATTGTAATGTCACCGAATGACGGGGCGATCCTGGCGATGGCCTGCCTCCCGGCGTTCGATCTCAACGAACCGGTCACGCCCGAATCGAGACCCGTCCGCCGCAACCGTGCGATTACCGATCCGGTGGAACCCGGCAGCAGCTTCAAACCGATCATCGCGTGCGGTGCGCTGGAAAGCGGACTTGTAACGACGGCGGACAAGATTGACTGCCGCCTGGGCTCGCACCGGTTCGGCCGACGCGTGATAAGAGACACGACGCCGCACGGCCTGCTGGACATCCGGGGCATCATCACGCGTAGCAGCAACATCGGCATGGGCTTCGTCGGCGAGCGCATGGGCAATGAGGTATTGCACGAGACGGTCCGCCGGTTTGGGTTTGGCCAGCGCACCGGCGTTGAGTGCCCGGGGGAAAGCGCCGGTGTGGTCTATCCGCTGCATCGTTGGACGAGCTATTCGACCACCTCGGTTCCGATCGGATATGAGGTGTTGGTCACGCCGCTGCAGCTTGTTAACGCCTTCGCCGCCATTGTGAACGACGGCGTCCTGCTCAGACCACGATTGGTCAGGAGACTGCTGGGGCCCGACGGTGAGGTCATTCAGTCATTCGAGTCACCCCAAGTTGTTCGGCGCGTGGTCTCTTCTCAGGTCGCCCGCTATATGGCGAGGGATTTCCTTGTCTCCGTGGTCGAAAACGGTACCGG
>JBARRC010000614.1:0-2073 GCA_049644045.1 Phycisphaerae bacterium | reverse complement strand
GGTCGGAAACCCATTGTTGCGTGATCGTGGGTAGGTCGAGCAAGCTGGGAAACAGATCGCTGAAGGATTTCATAAAGGAGTTCGTAGCCCAGCTATCCAGCGAGCAAGGGTGGTTTTCAGGAAGATTGGCTGAGAGCTTTGTACGCAGCCTACAAAGGGCTCAACAAGAGCTTCTCAATACTGGAGCAAATGCGGAATTAGATGCTCGTGAGACAATGGGGATCTATGGTCCAATCGCCGGAGAACTTCGTTACAGTGCGGGCCGGCTACAATGTATCGCGCCGATATGGTCGAATTGGGATAGTGCAGACTACTTCGATCTTTTCCACGCAGATGAGCAATACGCCGCAATCATCGAAGAGAGACTTCGACACGATGCGCTTCGTTGGACCGAAAGCGGCCTGTTTGATCTTGCCCAATTAAGTCGGTTCGTCCTTAGAAAGAGTGGTGACGAGGATGAAGTAGAGATCATTTCAAAAGACATCACCTTTGGCATTATTCATGCAGTGCTCTCCAGAATCCTCGATCATTCGAAGAGTACCTCGGAGGTGATATTCAAACTGCGTGACGACTGAACAGCGGGTGACATCGTTATGACTGGCGTGCCTAACCCGAGCAGGTGGCATGGCGAAGTGAGGCGCCACCATGGCGAATCAAGTCAAGTGCCGGGACTTTGGCTCACGCCTGGCGGTTAGGGGAACAGCGAAGTAGGACGAACAACCCGATGAAACGGTCGATTCGTGTTATGGCTGGGGTGGTATTAGCGGTGGCGCTGTTGTCAGGGTGCGCCGCGCCCGGCGGGGTTGGCAAGGCCGCACTACCGGGGATTGTGGTCGAGCAGCGCTCGCAAACACTGCAAGTCGAAGGTAAGGTCTGCATTGAAGAGGGCATTCTGGAATACCTCGCGGTGGCTGAGGGTGGGAAGGAATATGAGAGTGTCTTTGCGCTTGACTGCCGGCCGTCGCATCTTCAGGCGGCCATGCTGATCGCCGGATACGAAGCGGGCGAGGTGGCACCCGAGCTGCGCGGCGATTTATCACCCCAGGCCGACCCGGCGGCGAACCCGCCACCGGAGGGTGCTCCGCAGGTCACGCGCCCGTCGGAGGAGTACTTCGCCAAGGCCGCGGCCGAGCCCACGCGCGTGACCATCGATGTCGACGTCCGGCAGTCGGACGCGACGTGGCAGCGTCGTCCCATCGAGCACTTCCTGATCGACCGGAGCACCGGCCGACTACCACCGCGACTGACCTGGGCGTTTACCGGTTCATTCTTCTACCGGGATGAGCAAACCAGGTTGGAGTTTTTCGTGGCCGACACGGAAAAATCGCTGATCGCCCTGTGGTATGATCCCACCGCGCTTTTGAACCTCACGCAAGACGTCGGCAACCCCTACCGTGGCGACGGCGCCGGCTTCGAACTGAGCGCCGCGAACCTCCCAGGCAAGGGCACGCCCATCCGCCTGATCCTTCACCGCTTAGCTGGAATTGGCTGTGCAAGCAGGCAACGGACCGACAAGCAGGAGAAGGCAACGCAGACGGTCCTCGACAGGCCGAGTTGCTGTGTGCCGAAGTTGCCGCGTGTCCGTAGGCTGGCACTTTGCTCGATGAAAAGAAACATCGGAATGGGGACGGGAATTGGCGCCCGCCCCCGTCTTCACAACCTGCCCGGTGACAAAACGGTATCGCGGCAACCTGCTGACCTACTGGGTGCTGAGTTAAAGGGAAAAGGCCACGTGGCCGGCCACCGGGAGTCAGCCGTCAGCACCCGGGTGAACAACCCAGTCCGTGACGGCCGGCTTGGGCTTACGCCGTCATCAACCACGCAGGGCGACAGACGAACGACAAGAGAATCGTGGACGCCACCTACCGTCGCCGCAGAGACCCATTGGCTGGCCTGCTTCCGCCCACAACGATTCCGTGTGGCCGTTGTGCGATCTCCGGAAGGCCCAGCCCAAGGTAAGAGAGCCTGCAAGGCGGCTTCGTGTGCGGTGCAGGGGTTCCCCTTGAGTGAGCTGGAACGCTTGCTCCTGCACTGGGGCGACATCGGCGGATTGCACAATCCCCGTCCGGATTC
>JBARRC010000613.1:0-2263 GCA_049644045.1 Phycisphaerae bacterium | reverse complement strand
CAGCAAGACATTCCATCCTGCAGAGTTATCGTACTATACACGCCGCTCACCACCTTGTCACCCCGTTTTTTCGGTTTTTTTGCGCGGCACCCTCCAGCGGATCCGTGACACTTCCGGCGGGATGGGTGCGCCCAATCAGAACCGCGCCCATGCGGGAGCGGGCGAGTCCACGTTGCGCCATGCGCGTTTCCGGTCCGGATCGGCGATTCCAGTATGTGATTCGTGCCCCCGCCGATTCTGTCACGGCCCCCCCGCCAGCTTGTTCCGCAACGTTCGCAACGGGCTCACGGGCCATTCCTGCTTCAGCGCCACGCGGTTTCCGGCCGGAACCACGCGTTTCCAGCCGACGGTCGCCTCCACAACCACGCGAAACGGCTTGATCGACTCAAAAAACGCCACGATACGCTCCAGGTCGCTGCAAAAGAACCTCTTCCGATTCAAGATGTCGCGCTCTTGGTTGACTACGAAAATGCTGATAGTCTTCTTGTGGAGGTCGATGCCGACAAAGTTCATGGTTTGCTCCTTGTGTGGAAACGAGACGAATCCGTAAAACGATCCAAACGTTTACCACGGGTTCAAGGCACCGTGAACCGGCTCGACCTCCTGCTTCACAGGTTCACCCGACTTCTCAAACACGCTCTGAGAGGAAGCTGCGGCTAAACCGGAGCGCATTTCATTGTGACTTTGATCTTCCGACGCTTCGACTTCTCTCAAAGCAGCCTGCGCAGCTCGGCACACACCGCATCGACGTCGGCTTCCGTAAGTTCATGATGGAAGGGCAGTGCGATCGTTCGCGCCGCCAGGGCCTCGCACACCGGGAAGTCGCCCGGTTTGTAACCGAACCGCTCCACATAGAACGGCTGCAGATGAATCGGCGCGAAGTAATTGCTGCACCCGATGCCGCGATCGCTCAGCGTTTTGAGGATCCGATCGCGGTCCTTTTGGTCGTATTCATCGACCAGGCGAACCACGAAGACGAACCAGCTCATTTCCACGTCACGACGGACCTCCTGCAGGCGTATCCGCGATTCGTCCGCGAGACGTTCGCGGTAAAGGGTCACGACGCGCTTTCGGGCCGCGATGATCTCGTCGATTCGTCCGAGCTGCACGATCCCCATCGCGCAGTTGATGTCGCTGATACGGTAGTTGTAGCCGAGCCGTGAGTGGGCCAGCCATCCGCCATCGGCGTCGCGACCCTGATTGCGGAGGGATCGGCACATCGTCGCGAGTGCTGGATCGTCCGTCACGATCATGCCACCCTCGCCAGTGGTAATCTGTTTGTTGGGGTAAAAGCCGAACACCCCTGCGTCACCCAGAGACCCGGCCGGCTTACCCTTGTACCGGCTGCCCAACGCCTCGCACGAGTCTTCGATCACGCAAAGGTCACCACGTCGCGCGATAGCCAGGATCGGATCCATATCCACGACCTGGCCGAAAACGTCGACAGGTAGGATTACTCTGGTTTTTGATGTGATTGCCGCTTCAATGAGGCTCGGGTCCAGGTTCCAGGTTCCCGGATCGACATCGACAAAGACCGGCGTTGCGCCTTCCATCAGCGCGCAGCTGGCTGACGCGATGAACGAAAACGGCGTCGTAATAACCTCATCACCCGGTTTGATGCCCAGGGCCTGCATCAACAGGTGAAGGGCGGCGGTCCCGCTCGAGCAGGCGACGGCCTGGCGCGTTCCGCAGTATTTCGCAAACGCCGCTTCAAACTCCGTCAGCTTCGGACCGAGACTCAGATTCGGCGTGCGCAGGACGGCCACGACCGCGTCAATCTCGGCCTGGGTGATGTTCGGGCGTGCAAGAGGAATGGTACGGGACATCAGTTGCATTATAGTATCGACTCGTCGTCACCGATATGTCTTGAGCAACGAGGAACCTGAATTATGCCCAGACCACCCAAGGTATCCGCCATGAAGCCCAATCAAGCCGCCGGTGTGGGCCGGCCACCCGTTCGGCCTCTGCTGTCCGAAGAAGCCTGGCGTGAGGCCATCAAGCAACGCACGGTCCACGTCGGCATTATGGGGATGGGCTATGTGGGGCTGCCGCTGATGCGGACGTTCTGCGCGGCGGGCTTCTCCTGCCTCGGGTTCGATGTCGATATCACCAAGGTCGAACGGCTCAACGCCGGCAAGAGCTACATCAAGCATATTCCATCATCACAGATCCGCGCGTTGGTGGAGAAGGAGTGGTTTGTCGCGTCGGACGATCCCAAATCGTTGCGCGAGTGCGACGCCCTGTTGATCTGCGTGCCTACCCC
>JBARRC010000612.1:0-4996 GCA_049644045.1 Phycisphaerae bacterium | reverse complement strand
ATGGTCGTTTTGACGGGCATACTCGGCGGAGCGGCCTTCCCCCTGGCAGGTGGTCTGAAGGTCGGAACAAGCGGGCGGGCCGGGGCGGCCGCCGGAAGCGTCGTCGGCGCCGATCACGCCGGTGCCTGCCTTGGAGCGCTGCTCTGCGGAATCCTGCTCGTGCCGGTCTTCGGCACCGCAGCCGCTGCGTTCCTGCTTGCGGGAATCAAGCTCGGCTCGGCTGCGCTGCTGGCGGCGGGGTGGCATCACGCTGATCCGGGGGCTCGTTGGCTTCATGCCATTCGGGCCTATTCCCTGTTCTTCAAGCGCGCCTCGTAAGTCTCCAACCTTAGTCGGAATGAGTCAGCCGTGGCAGGGTCGTTGTCGGCCAGTGCGGTGTCAATAGCACGTCGCACCCACTTGACCGCCTCGGCCCATCGACCACATTCGGCGTACGCCGCCGCCAGAGTGTCCAGAGCCACGGGGTGACTGTAATCGGTGATCCGGCAGAGGTGCTCCGCGATCTCGATCGCCCTTTCACAATCGCGCAGCTCGGCGACGGGGCAGGTCGCCAGAAGCCACGCGACGCGGTTCAAGGTGGTGGGATCGGGATCGACTCGCCAGAGGGCCTGCCGATAGCGTTCGATTGCCTCCTCGTAGGCTTCCGTTTGGACCAGCGCATCGGCCAGGCGGATAAGAAGGTCTCCCGGCTCATCGGCGAAGTCGACAGCGTTACGATAGTGTTCAATCGCTTCATCGATCCTGCCGGTCTCAACGAGCACATCAGCCAGGCCGGCGCGGGTCTCCGGTGATGTGGCGTCGATCGCGAGGGCTTCTTCCAACATGGCGATCGCCTCAGTGGGTCGCCCTCGTCTGCGGAGCAATTCTCCAAGTAGCTGACGCGCAGGAGTGGACTGGTCATCCCATGTCACCGCCTGGTGCAAGAGCCGCTCCGCCTCCTCCAGCTCGCCTTGCTCGACAAGGACGCCAGCGAGTTTGCCGGCGGCGCCGGCATACTGCGGATCGAGTTGCAGTGCCTGACGCAAGTATCCCTCCGCTTCCTCGAACTTACCGAGAACCGCGTACGCATGCCCGACGGACATGGCAAGTTCAGCCCGGAAGTTCACGCCGTCGGTGGGTGCGGTAGTCGGTGCATTCACGAGAATCGCTGCCGTGGCGAATGCCACGGCGGCCGTGCGCCGGCGAAGCCCATTCATACCCCGGCAGGCGCGATCCCATATCGGCTCCCATACCCAACACGCACCGGCTGCGGCGAACGGGATCATCACTACAGCGGCAGGCAAGCGATGCCGTGCACTGACGAAGAACAACACGATGGACGCACCGTACGCGACGATAAACGCGAGCAGCGCGAAGCGGCCGGCCCGTTGGGCATCGCCTGTTTGTGAGGACCGGAGGGAGGCCAAAACGCCCACCGCAGCGAGCGGTGCGATCAGGCCGAATGGAAAGCCAAACGGACCTGCCCGCCAGAGAAACGTGCTCAGAAGAAAGGAAAAGTCGCGGAAGACGTACGGATCCACGTTGCGAGGGATTTCGCGCGCGTTGACCAGGCGAATGGCTTTTCGACCCAACCCGCGGAGAAAATCGAGTGGTCGATCAGCCGGATACGCGAGCCCGCGACGGAAAAAACAGGCGTTTTGTTCGGCGCGAGTCCAGGCCCCTTCGTGACAGGTCTCCCGGGCGAGCCGCCGCCACTGTTCGCCCGGTCGGATGGCCACCGTCTCGTCACTTTGCGGGTTGTTGCCGATGTAGAAGTTGATCCCTCCGTTTGTGGAGATCAAAACCCATTCATCAGAGACGAGATAGTTGCGGACGGTGACCGAGCCGATCGGGATAGCGGTCCCGAGCAGGGTCATCGAGCCGGCGACGAGCACCGGTTGCCAGCGCCGGTGACGAACGCCCGACATCACCAGGCCGATCACCGCGATGACCAGTAGCACGCCTGCGTTGGGGACCGTGATGGTGGCTGCGCCGACTGCGAGACCGAATGCCAACCAGCGGTGCCAGCGCGACCGTTCGAGGCACCGCAGCCACAAGAGCAACGCCACAAGGTCGAGGAAAACGGCAAGACCGGTGGGCAACAGTTGCGTGCTGAAGAACAAGAACGGCCCATACACGGTCAACGTGAGGCCGGCAACGATAGCAGCCCGCCTCGAAAAGACCCGCCTCCCGATCCACCACATCAGAACACAGCTCGCCACGCTGAGGGCAGCCAGCGCCACCTTGGCCAAAAGGATGTTCACGCCGACCAGCCGATAGAGGCACCCGAGCAGGAGCGGAAACAGCGGTGGCTGCCAGAACGCATCGTCAAGCAGCCGCCCACCTCCCGCGAAGCGAACGGCCTGATCGTGATAAACCCCGGCGTCGACGACGGGAACCGTGAAGGTCGGGTCCTTCCAGCCTTCTGCCAGGTAGATGAGCTGAAAGACCAGACAGACCGCAGCCACAACGAGTGCCGAGGGATCGAATCGTCGCGGTCTGTGGCGGGTCATTGGCGGATCCCTGAAAACCGGCGGCGCTTCGCGCCGAGCCTGGTATACCCTATACACCGATTTTCGCAGGGGCGTAAGCGTCAGGTGAATATAACTTCTTTCCGTCCATCTTCGCAGGTCGCCACTGGTGGCGTTCCCTCAAGAGACAGGGAAAACACAGCGTCTTGCTGACGAATACAACTCTCGCCCGCCCCGTTCACGACTGGCAACGCCGCTACGAAGCCCTGCGCGCCTTCTTCGTCGAGCGATTCAACTATTCGCCCGCCTATGTACGATTGCTGCGGCACCAGTTCATGCAGGGGAAGATCGATTTCTCGGAACCCGTCCCGGAAGGAAAGACCAGACGCCGGTGCGTGGTCGCAGCCATCCGGTAAGCTGAGAATGACGGCAACCGATGAGGCGGGAGTGACCTACAAGAACAGCGGTCGATCGAACCGCAGGCCCGCACCGATGACCTGCCTTGCGCCATCGGTGAGCAACTCCGTGCGAACCACGGTGGCATAGCACGTTTCGCCTGCGAGGCCCGATAGCTGAAGCGATCCCGCCTCGTGCAGGAAGCTCAGCTCACAGCGCTGTCCGACCGCTGGGCTGGCGTTTGCTGGGACGCGTACGCAGAGGCCGCCCTCACTGATGTTCTCGATGGCGCAGTGATGAGTCTCCGTGCAGCCCACCTCGGCCAGCTTCATGGGCATGTTCCTGCGGATTCGCTGTGAGGCACGTCGCTCCTCGACGACGGCGCTCGTACCGCTGACAACCGGCTCAGCCGATACCGCTGGGACGCCTTCAGGATTGAATGCGGTAAGCATGACACTCTCCTCCGAGGATGGACAGCCAGAGGATCAGAATTATATAGTGTACCCGGGAACCATCCGACGTCAAGACATCGCGCGGCAGTTTCCCACAAAGACTTTGTCGGGAGATGTCAGCCAAACCGTTCGGGAAACTTGGGCACTCTGACAAAACCCATGCGGTATAGGCTTTCCAGCCCGTCTTTTGACCGACTGGAAAGTCGGTCCCACAAAAAGTCGGTTCTACGAATAATCGGCCCCCAGGCTTTCTAGACCCTTTTTTAGGTGATTATTTCAGATAGGAGGCTCATACGACGCCCGCGAACGGTACCGACCGCCCGTCCGGTAAGCTCCCACCCGGAAAAAGGCGTATTTCGGCCCTGGGAGATGAACTGCTGCGGATTGACGGTCCACCAAGCTTTGGGGTCTAGAAGTGTTAGATTGGCGACTTGCCCGATCTCGATCACCGGGCGAGCCAAGTTCAACACGGCTGCCGGACCCGTCGTAAACCAGCGGAGAAGCTGCAGCCAGTCGGCCAGACCAGACTCAATCATAGCATGAGCCGCGAGCCCGACGGCCGTCTCCAGCCCAACGACACCGGGTGGGGCGTTGAGGAACCCGGCCGCCTTTTCCTCGGTTGTGTGTGGCGCATGGTCAGTGACAATGCAATCGATTGTGCCGTCCAGGAGTCCCCGACGGCAGGCGTCGACATCAGCTTGCGTACGCAGCGGCGGATGCATCTTCGTGTTCGGATCAGCATCCGCACAGGCCTCTTCCGTAAGGATTAGGTGGTGCGTACAGACCTCCGCCGTGACGAGTAGCCCCTCCGTCTTGGCCCGTTGCACATGTTCGACCGCGCGAGCGGTCGAAATGTGGGCCACGTGGTAGCGGCAGCCAGTCTCACGGCCTAAGGCGATGTCCCGCTCGATCATGGCCTCTTCGGAGCGTGGGTCGAGCCCTGGAAGTCCGATTCGGCGCGCAACGTCGCCCAGGTGCATCACGCCGCCCGCGGACATCGACTTGTATTCGCAATGCTGAATGAGAACGGTATTGAGCTCGCGTGCCTGCTGAAAGGCCGCCCGCATTATCGAATCGTCCTCCACCCCACTCCCGTCGTCGCTGAACGCCACCGCTCCGGTGTTTAGCAGGGCAGCGAAGTCGGTAAGCTCGCGACCCGACCGCCCGCGGGTGATTGCGGCGATCGGGCCGACATCGCAGTGGTCCGCGCTGCGTGCGTGGTCCAAAACCAAAGCAATCGTGTCGGGCTCATCGAGCGGCGGTCTGGTGTTGGGCATGCACGCGACGAACGTAAAGCCACCGGCAGCGGCTGCGGCTGTTCCGGTCTCGATGGTTTCCTTGTGAGTGTCGCCCGGTTCGCGCAGGTGGACATGGATGTCCATCAATCCCGGACAAACGATCCAGCCGGTGGCGTCGATCACATGAGCGTTGTCGGGGGCGGCCCCGGCAATCAGGCCGTCAACGATCGTGACATCGGCAATCTCATCTCGATCCGAAAACGGATCAATCACCCGTCCACCGCGGATCAAGAGGGCATCGCTGTCGGTCATCTTTAGCATAAGTGACCCAATATCAAACTACCGTCCATGACTAAGCGCCCCTAAGAACGTGTTTGAAAAGCCCTCTCACGACCTGCAGAGGCGTCGAGTCATCAGGTTGTTTCTCCATGAACGATAAAGTCGCTTCAACCCGGCGCGG
>JBARRC010000611.1:0-3021 GCA_049644045.1 Phycisphaerae bacterium | reverse complement strand
CCGCCAGGCCGACCTGCCCGTTGTTGAGCGGCTCTCCGAAGTCATAGGAGACCTTCTCGACTCCGTCGACCGAAAGGGTCACCTGACCACCGTCGACATTCAAATGCATGTCATATGGAGTGCCGGTGTTGATCGGCTGAGATAACGTGGCGTCGTTCACCCACGATCCATCGTAGTGACCGACGGTCCAGTAGTCGGCTCCGACTCGGGCGCCGGCGAACTTGAAGTCATCCGGACCGTTGTAGTCGAAGATGATAAAGCCGTTTTGATACTGCCCGGAGACATTGTCCGACTCGAGCTGCGCCCCGATCTCAAAAGCCTCAGGCAGCGGCCCGTCGAAGTTCAGCACCGCGACGCCGTTGTCACCCGTGTTGCCCAGGCCGCTGATCTCATACGCGCCGTCACTAACAGCCCAGGTTCCGTCCACTGCCTGGAACCCGTCAGCCACACCGTCGGAGAAGTCATCCGCATGCGGGAAGCCTACCGGCTCGACCGGTTCGGGTTCCGGAGCGGGTTGACTCACGGGAGTCACTGTCACGTTCACGGTGGCTGTGTCGGTCCCGCCGTTTCCGTCGTCGACGGTATATGTAAATGAATCATTCCCGGAGAAATCGGCGTTGGGCGTATACGTGAAGGTTCCATCGTCGTTGTCGACCACCGTGCCGTTGGTACCCTGCGTGAATCCGGTGACGCTCAGCGTGTCGCCCTCGGGATCGGTGTCGTTGGCCAGCACGTTACCCGTCGTGACGGCTGTGTCCTCGGTCGTACTGACCGCATCGTCCGCAGCCGTCGGAGCGTGATTTCCGTCACCGACGTAGATGGTGAAGGATTGGTTGTGTGAGAGTCCGGCTGCATCCGTCACGCAAACGGTGATGTCATGAGACGTTGCGACCTCAGAATCGAGTGTCGCTCCGTCCTTGACCAGGATGCTGTTGCCAACGATCTCGAATTGATCGGAATCGCCCGCGATGGCATAGGTGACGCTGTCACCGACGTCCGGATCATTGGCCCCCAGGGTCGCCACCGTTGTACCCGACGCGGCTCCGTCGGCAACGTTAATGCCAGCGGTGGGGTCATACGCTTCGTAATAGATGTAGGCGTTCTCCGTAGTTCCCGCTCCGTTCGAGACGGCGTCGATCACGCCGGTTGTGCCGTCGCTGAAGACGACTTTGCCTCCTTGGAGTCCGCTGATTGAGATGCCGTTATCGGAGAACCAGTGATGGCCCCCCATGTAATTGTAGCCGGTGTGACCGAGTGAACCGTGGTCGAAGTAAGCATGGTCGGACAGCGTGGTCAGTTCCGGCTGACCATCCAGGAGGTTGATGCCGCTGTCGGGCGCGTAGATCCCAACGACGGTGGTTCCAGAAGGCGCGCCGCTGGTCAGGTTTGCCGGGTTGTCCAGATCCGGTACCAGTGAGATGTTCAATGGGGCTTCGTTAACATCGGCGATATGGACCGTAATCGCTTCGACATACGAGTCGCCGGCGCTGTCTGTGACCGTGACGTCGACGGTCGTCGAAGCACCTGCCTCGTGATTCATTTGTGCGCCCTCCTTGACGCGCAGTTCATTGCCTACAACTTCGAAGTCACTGTTGTCGGCGATGGAGTAGGTGAAACTCTCGTTGGAGTCGGGATCGGTCGCCGAGAACGTAGCGACCACCGTTCCCGGTGGTGAGTTCTCATTGATCGTCGCGTCCACGTTGTCGTCGTAGGCGCGGTAGTAGACATAGGCATTCTCGGTGCTTCCGGCTCCATTGGAAACGGCATCAATTACGCCTGTCGTACCGTCGCTGAAGACAACTTGGCCTCCGTTGAGCCCGCTGATCGAGACCCCGTTGTCGGAAAACCAGTGGTGGCTCCCCATGTAGTTGTAACCGGTGTAGCCGAGTGAACTATGGTCAAAATACTGGTGATCGGACAGCGTCGTCAACGGCGGTTTCCCCTCCAAGAGATTCACATCGCTGCCCGGCGCGTAGATTCCCACGACGGTGACGCCCGTGGCTGCACCGTCGGTCTGGAGCGGTTGGTTCTCTTGAACCGAAGTGATCAGCAAGTCCGTCGGGGCGTTGTTACCGCCTCCGTCCGCTGGATCGACGGTCACGTTTACCGTGGCCGTGTCCGTCCCGCCGTTGCCGTCGTCCACGGTGTAGGTGAACGAGTCCGTCCCGGAGAAGTCGGCGTTCGGCGTATACGTGAACGTCCCGTCCCCATTGTCGACCACCGTGCCGTTGGCACCCTGCGTGAAGCCGGTAATGCTCAGCGCATCGCCGTCCGGATCGCTGTCGTTAGCCAGTACGTTGCCCGTCGTCACCGGGGTGTCTTCACTCGTGGACACCGCGTCGTCCGCAGCCGTCGGCGCGGTATTCTCTGTCACGCCACCCATATCAGCCAACTGACCGATGGCATCCGCCCCCAGCACGTGGTCATAGACCCGCACATCGTCGATTTCGCCCGTGTAGAGATAGCTGGATGATCCCGTCCGGTCACCACCAATGTTCAGGTGCCCCGTGCCGCTGCCGGGATCCGTCGCGAACGTTCCGGAGCCGGCGAGCTCGCCGTCAAGATGACAGGACATCGTCGTGCCGCTACGAGTAACCGTGATGTGATGCCACTCATCGGCAATATCATTCAGGTCCAATCCCGTGTCCCACCTGTTCCCGCCGCCGGGATGGTAGATGATCAGGTTTCTGTCGGCGCTGTTGTCAAACTGCAGTGTCCAGTGGTTGTCGCTTCCATCCACATTCGTCTTTGAGAGGATCCCCGCCCAGTCGTTTTGCGTGGAATCCGGGTTGATCCAGATCGAGATCGTGTAATCGTCGGAAAGCTGGAGTGAGTCATTGTCTTCGGTTTGGATGATGTCATCCACGCCGTCGAAGCTGGCCGCTCCCGACCCGACCTCGCCGCCGACCCACTCATCGCCATCGGCGCCGGCAAGTGTTCCATCGTTGCCGCTGTCGGATGAGTCGGAGGTGTCGCCGTCCAACGCCCAGTGCCCGATCAGGCCGTTGGTCAGGTCGCCAC
>JBARRC010000610.1:0-4578 GCA_049644045.1 Phycisphaerae bacterium | reverse complement strand
ACGATGTCGGTGGATCATGTGGGCCGAGAATACGGGAGATGAGGAGGGCCGGATATGTGGAGGGGAGGATCGAATCGGCGGGGGGCGTCTATAGGGTCGTCTTTGATCACCGCGGTCTGGGTGCAGACTTTTGTGTTGACCTCGACGGCTCCAGTCAGCGGCCAACTTCATCTTGGCCCTGAAGAGCTCGTACAAGCCGGGGGGAGTGACATCGATGTGCCGGGGTACTCCGTGCCATCCTTCGTGCACTGGGATGATGATGGTCTCAAGGACTTGGTCATCGGCGAGGGCAGCGGCACATACACCGCCAAGGTGCGCGTTCACCTGAACACCGGTACGGCGTCCGACCCGCAGTTCTCAACTTACTTCTACGCTCAGTCCGACGGTTCCGACCTGACGGTTCCCGGCGGTGGGTGACTGGGCGCATTTCCCCTGGTGGTCTACTGGGATGAGGACAGCAGGAAGGACCTTCTCGTCGGTCAGGCGGACGGGAGGGTCGAACTCTTCTCGAATGTCGGGACCGATGATGCTCCGACCTTCGACGGCGGTACGTTCCTGCAGGTTGGCCCGACAGGCTCTAAGATAGATATCGATGCGGGAAGCCGCGCGACCCTGGCGGTTTCGGATTGGAACAACGACGACAAGAAGGATCTCATCGTCGGGGCTATCGACGGGATGATACGTGTGTTTCTCAACGAAGGAACCGATTCCTCGCCGGATTTCATCAACACGACGTTCGCCCAGGAGGATGGCTCGAATCTGAGCGTACCCGCCGTGCGTTCCAGTCCCGTTGTTCTCGATCTGGATGATGACGGCAAGAAAGACCTTCTGACAGGTGACACGTCAGGCCAGCTCCTTCTCTACAGCAACGTGGGCACCGACGAGGCGCCGAGCTTCTCCGGCTACTCCCTCGTGGAGGCCGACGGTAGTCCGATCGACCTCTACGGTTTAGCGCGGTCGAGGCCTTCCGTCTGCGACTGGACGGGGGACGGATCGCTGGACGTCCTGATCGGTGCGGATGATGGCCACGTGCATCTGTACCAGGGCGTTCTCGTTCCCGGCGACTTCGACGGCGACGGCGATGTGGACGAGGACGATCTTGCTCAGTTCGCGCTCTGTTTCACCGGACCGGACGGTGGACCTGTCCCGCCCGAGTGTGATCCGGGTGACTTCGACGACGATGATGATATTGACTGCGACGACTGGGACCAGTTCGTCCTGGCCTGGACTGGACCCGGCGATCCTCCCATACCACCGGAGGCGCCGTGCGACATACCCATCCCCACCGTCTCCGAGTACGGTCTGATTGCCATGGTGCTTCTGCTGCTTGCGTGCGGGACGATCGTTATCCGTCGCCGCGCGAATTCCTGTTGGCTTTTCAGCAGGTGATGAGGCACCCGCCATTCGCATTTCGCGCCGGGGCTACGTCTCGCGGTCGTGTGTATCGATGTCCAACGGCGTATGGTGGTGTTCGGACGGTCGCGGCTCGCGGAGGATGCGATAGTAGCAGAATCCCATCAAACCACAGACGAGGCCAATACAGCCGAGCATGACCGTCCAGCCACCGGCACTGAGGCCCTGGTTTTGAGCCAGCACGGACCAAAGAGAGAAAGTCATGGCTGCGTCTCCAAGGTCACACCTCCAGCTTCCGCGCGTTCGAGGGCCTTCCCGATGCGGTTGCGGCACGCGATGTCACTGAGTACAAAGAAGACAACAAACACCACAAGAACGGCCACAAAAACAAAACGCGCAACGTTTGCGGTGGCTTCCGCCACGCCCCGAGCCGCTTCAGCCTCTTCGTCAGCTTCGCGCAACCAGACCGGCAACCCGTCGAGAGACTCCGGGATCCCCTCTTTAACACCGAGTATTTCGGTCACCTTGCCTTGCAGGCTGTCTTCATCCAGATCGGGGAATCTGTCACTGATTGCGGTCGCATAGGCGCCGCGCGCGGCGATATTGCCTTGGAGCCTGGGACTCATTGCGTCCAGGCGGTCCGGCCCGTTGAAGTAACACCAAAGGGTAAGGATCGTAATCAGAAACGCCGGTGTGATGAAGCGAATAACCACCGCGACGAAGCCGGGAATGTGCAAGTCCGCGCCGCGATTCGCCTCCTTCACGCCGCGCTCCGCGCCGATAATCCAGCCGAAGATCAGAACCTGCCCCAGTGCGGCCAGGATCATCATGAATTCGCACCAGAAATCGGTGAAGTCCAGCGCGGTTACGTTCTTGCTGAAGTACATCACGAGCGACGCGCCGAACGTCGTCAACAGCCCCAGCACCATCACGCTCGCGCGCCGCTTCATGCCGAAGCCGTCCTCCAGAAACGCGATTGCGGGTTGAAGCATGCTGATCGAGCTGGTAACAGCCGCGAGGAACAGCAGGCCGAACCACATCCCACCGAAAAACGACCCGCCCGGCATGAAGTGCATGATGGCGGGCACAGTGAAGAAGCCCAACGTGAACGTGCTGTCCGGCGCATTCCCCGGTCCCAGGAACAAAAACGCCGTCGGAATGATGATCATGCCGCCTAGCACGACCTCGCAAAACTCATTCGTGCTCGATGCGCTCAGCGACGACAACACAACGTCGTCATTAGGGCGAAGGTAGCTGGCGTAGCACAGAATGAGTCCGAAACCGACACTCAAGCTGAAGAAGATCTGCCCGGCCGCGCGCAGCCACACTTCGGGGTCTTTCAGCCTCTCCCATTGCGGGTTCCACATGAAGCCGAGGCCGCTGTTGATGTCGCGCCCGTCGACGACTTCGGTCAACGTGAGAGCGCGTATCAGAATGATGACCGCACAACCCACCAGCAGGGGCATTGCGACCTTGCAGAAGCTTTCGATTCCCTTCGACACGCCGCGGTAGATGATGAAGAAATTGACCAGAAAGCAGACCAGTATGAACCAGAGCATTGACGTGCTGAACATGGCGCCGTTTTCGCGCATTCCGAAGGTGTCTTGCGCGAAATCCGAGGCGGCGCTCACCACCGCCGCCGACGCGCTCCCATCCGACGCCTGCTCCCCCGCGGCCCGGAACGTCTCCGCAAACCCGCCGGAGAAAAACTCGATCGCGTAGCGCAGACAAAGCGCCTCCAGCAGCACGTAGTACATGTAGACCAGCATCGGGATTATGAGCGTGAGTGTGCCGACGCCCTTGGCCGGCGCGCGGCGCCACAGCGCGAACATGATCCCCGGGCCGTTGTTCTGCCCGAGACGACCACCCAGCCGCCCGATCGTCCATTCGCACCATGCGATCGGAATGCCCAGAAGAAGGAAGCTGATGATATAGGGGATCATGAAGGCACCGCCGCCGTTGTTGACCGCGGTCCCGGGAAAGCGCAGGAAGTTTCCCAGCCCGACAGCCGAGCCGGCCACCGCCAGCACGACGCCCATCTTCGAGCCCCATTTTTCCTTCTTGTTAAGATCGAGTTCGGGTGATGTGCTCATGAATGTTTACTGTGGGACCGACTTCGTCTGTGGGACCGACTTTCCAGTCGGTCAACCAGACAGGCTGGAAAGCCTATCCCACACGCCTCGGCAGGCTGGAAAGCCTGTCCCACACACCTTGTCACGGATCGTTCTTCGCCCAAAGGAGCGCCGACACGCAGCCATTCGAGCGGGTACCGCGCCGGGTTGATACGGTTCTGATTCTACACGATCGATCACATGGCTGCCAACGGTTGATCGTTCCCGGCGGAGCCTATATGTTCTTGTATCTTTTTTCCGCTTTTGATCGGAGACGCTATGCCGGACCTGGAGCAAATCACAGACACGATGGCGGGATGGGTTTGGTCCGTTCCCCTGTTCTTCCTCCTGCTCGGCTGCGGATTCGCTTTTTCGGTCTTCTCCAAGTTCGTTCAATGGCGGATTCTGACCCATGGCTACGCCTGCATCCGCGGCCACTATGATAAACCCGATGATACGGGACACATCAACCACTTCCAGGCGTTGTGCGCGGCCCTATCAGCGACGATCGGCCTGGGCAACATCGCCGGGGTCGCGCTGGCCGTCTCGATCGGCGGACCGGGTGCGATTTTCTGGATGTGGATCATCGGGCTGTTCGGCATGGCGTTGAAGTTCATGGAATGCTCGCTCGCGGTAATGTTCCGCGACGTGCGCGACGTACCCGACCCAAGCGCACCGGCGCTTATGGAGGCCGACGCCGAACAGCGCACGCTCGAATACAAAAGCGAGCCGCGAGCTTCAGCTCGCGCGGTGTCTCCGCGCAGGCTGAAGCCTGCGGCTCCTTCTCGCGCTCGCGGCGAAGTCCGCGGCGGACCGATGTGGTACATGCAAAAGGCCCTCGTCGAGCCGCTCAAGGAGCGCGGAAATGTGCTCTGGGTAATCTTCAAGGTGCTGGCCATCCTGTTCGCCATCTCCACGATGCTCAATTCATTCGGTGGAGGCAACATGTTCCAGGGATGGAACGTGTCCACCATGTTGGGGAAACATTTCCTGCACTTCAAACCCTTGGGCTTGGACCCGAGGCACGTGGCCGCGGTCTTGTTCTCCGCGCTGGTCGCCATGGTAATCATTGGAGGCATCAAGCGGATCGGGCAGGTGGCGTCGAAGCTCGTGC
>JBARRC010000609.1:0-2854 GCA_049644045.1 Phycisphaerae bacterium | reverse complement strand
GATCAGTCGACGGGGGCGGTCTCCGGGACGTTGAAGGTGCAGATCGCCTTTCTGAAGCAGGATCTTGTAAGAGCCGTAGCTTCCAGCGTACAGGCCCAACGTCGTACGGGCCACCTCGACCGGGTTTTTCCTCAGTTCCAGGAGTTCTAGCTGTCCCTCTGCGCCGGTATTGCCGGGATCGCGTTTCAGCGATTCTCGATAGTTGCTGATTGCCAAGTCAATGTCACCCTTGGCGGCGTAGGCCTCACCCAGACTGTCATAGGCGTTGGCCGAATCGGGGTAGTATTCGACCACTTTCTTGAATGCCTCGATGGCTTCGTCCACCTTCCCGGCTCCGAGAAGCCCGTAGCCTTCGTGGTTGAGATTGTTCTCGGTAATGATCCTGATGATGCTCCCGTCGGCACCCTTCTCGAAGAACAGCTCGTCGTAAGTGTCCTCGACAACAAACCTGCAGTCAGCGAGTGGGATCAAACCGAACTTGCCCGAGGGCGACTCGAACACAAGATCACCATCGTCCAGGACGATCTTGCCGGACGAAGCCACGGTGGGCTCTGCGATGAGCTGCCCTTTCTGCTCCTGCTTCAGCTCCACAGGCGCCAGAGTCTTCGGAGACGGGGGAAGTGGCACGAGCTCGGGATTCCTCTTGGGACGGGATGTCTTCGCAGCCAAGATCAGATCGAGCAGCTCATATCGCTGCTGTTCGGTTACCTCGTCGTGGTCGTAAGTATTGGTGCGCAGGACAAACACCATGTCGGCGCCGGGTAGGACATCAATCGACTGCCGGCCCACGCCAAGGGCGGAGAACATCTTCAACCTCGCGAAGGGCTGTGCCCGAGGTACCCACCACATGTAACCGTAGCCGGAATCACCAGCATCGGAATGCGAGCGGGTACTCTCACGAACCCAGCCGCTGGACAGGATTTGCTCGCCGTTCCATTTCCCTTTGTTGAGGAACAGTAGACCGAAGCGGGCCATGTCGCGGGCGGACATTCGGATGTGGTATGCCGGGTGAATCGACTTGTCCCGCTCGTACAAATACATTCCGTCTCGTGCACGATAGTCTTGCATTCCCAGTGGATCAGCGAAACGTTTTCCGAATTCCTCGAACACCTTGACGCCCGTTTCCTGCTCAAGAATCGTGCAGAGTGTGTTGAAATCCCAGTTGTTGTAGCACCAGTGCGTTCCGGGTTTGAACGCACCGCGCGGCGGCTTGGGGTTCTGGGAAGGCTCCGCGGCGGCAAGATGGTACACGCCGGATCTGGCCTTCAGCAGGTCGATGATCTTCGCCTGCTTCTCCTCGGCGTTCAGCCGTGGATTGGCGTCGTCGATGCCGAGCTGCGCCATGGTCTTCTGAACGTCGATGTTGCCGGCGTCAACATGGATGCCGTAAAGCGCGCTCATGATGCTCTTGCGTGCCGAGTGGAGCAGGAACCGGCGATCCACGTCACCCCATGCAGCCACCACCGCGCCGTCTAACACCACCATAGCCGCTGCCGACTCCGTGGACTCCCAGTATTCCCTGGCTTCTTGAAGCTTGTCCGCCGAAAACCCCGCCTCCTCGGGAGTTGCGTACTGCGTCCACGTCGCGCCGGGAAAACGATCGCCCGCCAGGGCAGTCGAACACAGAATCCACACAAGAACCATACTGGCCGCCTTGATTAGGTTCATGCCTCTACTCCTTCGTCGAGTGTCTTAATGATGTCTGCCTATTGTCTCGTCGCCGCGCGCGCAGAGAACGCGGGCTACCTTCAAGATTCGTGAAATCAACGGGAATATTCCCGCTGGTTTGGGAGCGAAAGAACAAATGCCAATTGCCAAGGTGCGACCAAGCGTGAGTCGTCCACTGCACATTGCTGTCTGCCCGACGATTAGATAACCCCCCACTCCCGGGCCCGCGCCGCCGCCCCCCGCGGAATCAAATTTCCTATCAGTGATTGACGGCGCGGACCAAATGCAGGAGTTGCCGGCGGATCGGGGCGTAGGGCTCGAAGTGGACCATGTGAGACTCATCGACCATGGCTTCGGCCGATCGGCGGGGGGCGAGGTCAATCGGTGGCAGCAAGGTCGATCTACCGCGTGTCCACCTCCGCGTCGATGCCCCGTTGCGAAAGCGATTCCTTGATGCCGAACTCGACCGTGTTTTCACGGATGGCCGCATCGCCTTTAGCGACGATGTTCACGTCCGCTCGAATGTCGGCTCCTTCATTGGCCAGCGGCTCGATGACCTCGTTGTAAAAGTCTCCCCACTGCTCCCACGGGACCTGAGCCTTGATGTGAACCCAATCATATCGCCGTTCGCCCTCAACAATCTTCGGGCCACCCGAAGGTGATGGTGGCACCTCGCCGCCCGGCACGCCGCCAACGGCCTCCGCGCCCACCAGATGTGCAGCGTGGAGATATGCCCATGCCGGATCGACTTCTCCCGCGCCGACTGCTCCGACACCTCCTTGAGCGGCAAAGCTACTTCGATCAACCGTTTAAGCATGAATCATGCCCCAATCCTCGGAACGCTGACGCCACCTTTCGGGCCTCGCTTGACCACGAGCAAGTCATTCTTTGCCAGAGTGTTGACGATGGCCTTGAGGTCGGGCGTCTTCCACTTCGGGAACAGATTGCTGAGTGCCACCATGTGGTCGGCACAACTCATCCGCGTCTTGTTATTCAGCAGGCGAATCGCGGCAACAGCGACCTTACGCTTGCGTTTCTTGAACTTGTGCTTCTCGGTAACAGCCTCGAACTTCTGGACATAGGCCATACTGTCACGTTCCTTCTCCAGAACTCCGATCAGACGCTTGACGCTCTTCCACGGCGCACGCACCTTGCCAGCAAGGGCACTCATAATAGATATCTCGCC
>JBARRC010000608.1:0-4909 GCA_049644045.1 Phycisphaerae bacterium | reverse complement strand
GAAGTATTATATCCCATGACCGTCGGTTTTGCACGCATGGCGAAATGGTGGAGTCCCGTGTCCGTGACACTTCCGGGGGGGGATGGCTGTTGATGCGACGTAGCCGCAACGCTACAGTCAAACGGCTTGCCGCGTATGGTGCGACATAGCGGCTGTACGTTTGCCCCGTTGGGTTGGTGTAGCATGACGAGTTCTTCAGTGGCCCCCGTTCTATCGTCGCGACCACTCGCAACGAACCACGCCCACTTGAGTCTGTGGGAGCATGTTTCGTTTGCCATCACCCATATGACCGCCGCGTGGCTGCTGGCCTGTTTGTCTCTCTCGGGTTTCTATCAAATCGGGCGGGCGTTTGGGACGCTCGAGTGGCTGATCGACTACAAACGCCGGCGCAGGTTCGCTGCGGCGCTGGAGCGTGTGCTCGGGCGCAAGCCCACCAACCGCGAACGGAGCCAAGCGACACGCGAGTTCTTTGCGCGCAGCCGTTGTGACAAGCTGTTCTACCTGGTTTTCGATCGCATTCCGCGCGACAAGGCAGTAACACTTCTGACAATCAGCAACCCGGCGCTTCTTGACGAGGCGATCGCGCACGGGCGAGGCGTGTACATCGCCTTATCACATCACGGCGCCCACCATATTGTTGCCATGCTTTTGGCACTGAGGGGCCATAAGACGGCCGGTGTCCGTGACCGGCGGGAGGGGGCGATCCGACGCTATGTGCAGGATCGTCTCGACCGCCGCTATCCCGAGTTTCAGCGGATGCGCGTGATCTTCGCCGACGGCTACCCGCGCGACATCTACCGCTGTCTCCAGGACGGATACCTGCTCGGCAGCGCCATGGACGTCAGCCGGGTGCGGAACCCGAATCAAAAGGCTGAGGAGGTGACGATCTTTGGCGAGAAACGGTCGTTTCTCTCCGGACCGCTCCGGATCGCGATTCGCTGTCGCGCGCCCGTCCTCCAGGCTTTTATTGTGCCGGCAAAGAATTATTGCTATCGCTTGGAGATCGTGGGGACACTGGTGGATCCCGACAAGGTTGCCGACGAAGCCGCCGCCGTCACCCAGGCCGTACACACCTACGCCGCCAACGTTGAAAGGTACATTCGAGCGGTGCCAAGCCTGTTGACACGGCTCTGACCGGGACCGCCAATCGCGACCTCGGAAGCGGGTCCTGAGCGGAGCGAAGGGCACGGTCAGACCCTATGCACCGCCGGCCGCGCAGCGGCTTCCGATAAGTCGGATTCGTGGATCAACCGGTCTCGGGCCGCGGGAATCTTGACGTAAGCGTCGGGGTTGGTACCGTGTGTATGTCTTCGGGGACGTAGCTCAGTTGGGAGAGCGTCGCGTTCGCAATGCGAAGGTCGAGGGTTCGAGTCCCTTCGTCTCCAGTGTGTTTTTGACCCGGAATCGTCGTTGTTTCCTTATTCTGCAGGGTTTTCTGCTTGTGACGCGATGACGATGCTTCGGCACCATGCGGACAGAAGCGGACAGCTTCACCCCCTACCGGACGATGTCCCCTCCCGCCTGCCGCATGCGAAAGCGTGAACCTTCTCCGAGAGCCGGATGCGGGAAATCCGCACGTCCGGTTCGATGAGCGGGACGTGGAAACGGAGCACGGCTGGGCTATTGAGGCACCGCCAGACGAAAGGGGCGGTCAACGGATAGGCCCAACCTGAACCACCGCGCCACGTCTCGACTCTACCGGTGGCTACTTGCGCGTGTAAATGATCTCCAGGATATTGAATTCCTTGCCATCACTTCCGGGCTCGTACAGCTCGAGTGCGTGCTTGTTATCGTCCATGAATCGTGTGATCCCTCGGCTTGGCCTCTTGGTGCCGGTCCACGGGTCGCCATGTCGTCCTACGAAGGCGATCAGCTCGCACGACTCCTGGCAGGTGCCGAGATTGGTCGTGATCGCGGTGCTCATGGTGTCCACCCACACGGAGGTGTACTTCTTCTCGAAGGCATCGTAGCCGTAGATAGCCAGACCCTGGAACGGTAGGGCCAAGCTCCCGCCGTCGAACTCCTCGAGCAGGAATCGGTTGCCGAGAATCCACTTGCGCTTACATGTTCCCTCTGATTCCACCACGGGGGCTTCGGCGTTCATCCGATATTTGACCTTCATGTTCCAATGACCGGCCATCTTTCGGAGAAGCTTATGATGCTCTCCCGGCATGGCGTGTCGGACCCATGTATCCACCAACGACTCGGTGTCGGAGCCGGCGTCGGGCTTAGCACGTTTTTCCGGCTTGGATTCCGGTGAGGCATCCCGGTCCTGCGAAACAACCTCGTTGGTGATAAACGCCGTTACACCGACAAGCAACACCGCGCACAACAACATCCGCAGTTTCATGGTTTTCGATCCTTTCGGTTTCGAGCATACTCGTGCATGTTCAACTTCCGCACGAGCCGCATGCTTCAGCTTGCGCGGCGCCCCTCTTTCCTGTGATCCGCCGATGGTATCCGCAGGTCCGCGCGGGCTAAAGCCCGCGGCTCACTTTACCCCAGCATATCCGCGCGGGCTAAAGCCCGCGGCTCAGACAGTCGCGGAACTCATGAAACACGTTACCAGGGTATAGGCGCGGTCGCGTTCGCTCGTTACTGTACGCTTGGTAGCCAGCTTTGGAACACTGAGTCGCAGCCCACGTTGGGGGGGCATAACTCGGCTCGCCTTGGATTCGCCGGGCTCTCGAACCGAGTCCGGCGCAAACGCACGCACAAACCGCATTCATCGCCTGACGCAGGTACACGCGCGCCGCGGTTTGACGCGGGTAGAAAGGATGGACCGATGGAAGTCACACTCGATGGAAACTCGCTATCAATCGAGCAGATTAACTCAGTGGCCCGATGTGGGGCCAAGGTATTGGTGTTGCCGGAGGCGCGGGCGAAGATGCAACGCTCACGCGACGTGATCGAACGAGGTGTGGCCGAAGGGGCCGCCATCTACGGCGTGACCACGGGGATCGGCGAGTTCGCCCGGATTCGCATCTCACCCGAGCAAAGCGCGGAATTGCAGCGACGGATCATCTACAGCCACTCGGCCGGCACGGGTGATCCACAGCCCGAGGACGTCGTCCGCGCCGCCATGGCATGCCGGGCCAACACCTTGGCAAAGGGTTACTCCGGCGTGCGTCTTTGCCTGCTCGATACGGTGCTCGAGATGATCAACAAGGGTGTGGTCCCGTACATCAACGAAAAGGGTTCGGTCGGGACCAGCGGCGACCTGTCGCCGCTCTCGCAGTTTGCCGAGGTGGCCATCGGCGAGGGGCGGGCGTATTACAAGGGGGAGCTGATGTCGGGTGCCCAGGCGATGGAGCAGGCCGGCGTCAAGCCCACCGATCTGACCTACAAGGAGGGTCTCGGCCTCATCAACGGCTCGCAGGTGATGACGGCCGGGGCGGCGCTTCTGGTCTATGATGCCGAGCGCATTCTCAAGAACGCGATGATTGCCAGCGCTATGGCACTGGATGCCCTTCGGGCCGTCGCCCGCGCCTTCCACCCGCTTGTTCATCGGGTTCGACCATTCGCAGGGCAGAATGCGGTGGCCGCCAATCTGCTGCGTCTGTTCACCGATAGCGAAATCATGGCCAACAAAAGCGGCAAGGTCCAGGACGGCTACAGCATGCGCTGCACACCCCAGGTCACGGGCGCCTCGCTCGATACCCTGGAGCACGTTCGCAAGATCGTCAACATCGAGGTTAACTCAGCGGCGGATAATCCGCTCTTCTTCGGTGACGAAGGTGAATACTTCGCAGCCGGGAACTTCCACGGGCAGGGGATTGGGATGGTCGTCGACTTCCTCTGTATCGCCATGTCCGAGGTGGCCAACCTTTCCGAGCGGCACACCAACAGGCTGCTGAATCCGGTGCTCTCGGGATTGCCCGACTTCCTCGTGGAGGGCAAGGGGCTAAACTCCGGGCTGATGGTGGCACAATACACAGCCGCAGCGCTGGTCTCTGAGAACAAGGTGCTTTCGCACCCGGCCTCGGTTGACTCGATCAGCGTGTCGGCTGACCAGGAGGATCACGTGAGCATGGGACCGATCGCGGTCCGCAAGTGTACCGAGATCCTCAAGAATGTCCGGACCGTGCTGGCGATCGAGATGATGTCAGCCGCCCAGGCGTTCGAGTTCCACGAGGGCCGTCGGCCCGGCAAGGGGACGGCCGTGGCGTATGACCTGATCCGCTCGAAGGTGCCGAAGCTGGTGAACGATCGCGTGCTATACCCCGACATCGAGGCCATCCGCCGGATGGTCGAGGATTGCACCATCCTCGACGCAGTGGAAGCGGAAATCGGGCCGCTAAAGCTGGCCCGGGACATGGAACTCCCTCAGCCGAACGTCCCGGCGTAGGATCGTGCGTCGCAGCCCGCGAGGGGTACGTCGTTTGGGCGGGCATGGCATTGGGGAATCGGCAAGCGTTCATGGAAGGAGGCCGGGTATGCTTGTGCTCAGCAGAAAGGTCGGCGAGGGTATCATCGTAAGGGATACCGAGACCGGAGAGACCCTTTCGGTCAGGCTACTGCACATCGCGATACACGACGGCGTGCCGTCTCACGTTCGGCTCGGTATCGAGGCCAGCCAGAGATTCAACATCGTTAGGGAAGAGATCGACAACCGGTGTCAGCCCGACAAAACCGCCGACACATAGCCCTATAGTGCTCCTTCTGAACGGCGTTCAATCCGCAATCCTCAATCCCTAATCCCCAATCGCCAATCCACAATCACGGACACGGCGGACACAGGCAGTCCGGCGGATACGGGAACGGATACGGAAGACCACGGAACGCATCGACGTCATACGAGATGTCGACGAAGTTGGCGAGCTGGTCCGGAATGCCGGCCGGCGGATCACCGGCGATATCCGCCCGCGACTTCTGCGGCGCACCATACAGGTTCCTGAACTTATCGACG
>JBARRC010000607.1:0-1621 GCA_049644045.1 Phycisphaerae bacterium | reverse complement strand
GGAGACGGCGGGAATGGGTCTGGCAAGGACCGTAAAAACGGAGTCGCTCTCGTCCCATGTTCCGTAAGTCCCGTCCCCAACGTAGGACCGGACGCGAATCTTGTGGTCGGTGCCTTCTCCGCCCGGTGTCCACGGCGTCGACGTTGCGCCCGGGGCTGTCAGCGCGATGACGTCCGTCCACGTGGTATTGTCTTCGGTGAGCTTCAGCTCATCGATCCACACGGCGTCATATCCTTCGGACGTCGAACCATCCTTGTTGTACTCCCATTTCAGCTCGTAGGTTCCGGGCGCCAATGTGGTGGAATACTGCATCCAGCCGGCGCCGGTCCCCGACGTGCGCAGCTTTCGATCGCCGTCGATATTGAAGTCGAAGAAGTCCCACCCTTGCTCCGAACTCGCCAGGTACCAGAAGCTCAGATCACCGCCTTCAACTAGTCGGGTCATCCAGGTGGCCTGGTTGTGCGTAATCGCGCCGGATTTCGCGGCATACGATCCCTCGTAACTCTGGGCGCTGCTGACGGCCCAGACATTGTTACCGCCGGTGCTATAGGCTTCGTCGAGGGTCCCGGTCTCAAAACCGTGGTCGATGATCGAGACGACGTCATTCCAATTGGCGGTGTATTGCACGTGGAATTGGGCGACCGGGCTCCCGGTCCAGGTCACCGGCACCGGCACGTCGGCCGTCAAGGTCTCTCCCCCGTTGGGATAGCTGACGACCGGCTCGGGCCAGAGGTTGATATCCAGACGTGTGGCATCGCCGCTGGTGACCTGTACGCCTTCTTCGGTGATCGGATCGTAACCTGCCGCCTCAAACACCAAGTCATATGTGCCCGGCAGCAGCATCCGATGGTAATCGCCGATGTCGGGGTCAGTATAGACCTCATGGTCTCGACCGACGACCGTAATGGTCGCATCGACCGGCTCACCCGTGGTTGCGTCGGTCACAAGGCCGCGGACGCCGATCAGGCAGGTTTCCATATAGGATAGCATGGACTGGCGGTTGTCGTCCCACAACTGCGGCAACTGAGAAGGCAGAGGTTTCTTGGTATTGTTCAGCTCGAGGGTCACCTCGTTGCAGCCCATGTAGCGGTAGCTCCAATCCTGCATGCCGCCGGAGATGGTATACCAGTCGGCCCCGTTGGTGATGCCGTGATAGAAATAGGGGCTGTTCCACATGGGCGAGTTGTACCGCGAGTACTCCTCGCTGATCCATATGAACAGATCGTCATCCGGCGTGGGCGTATACACACTCTGGAAATCCTCGTTGGTGTCGAACGGATAATTTGCGACCAGCGACCCGGTGTGGATATTGGCCGACAGGTCAAACGACTCGCCAAAGCTCCAGTCCATGATCACCCCGGTCTCGGGCTCACGTCCGTCCGGTGTGTTGGCTGGGCTGGTGAACGGGTCCGGGAAGTTGCGGTTCAAGTCGACATTGTTGGCGTTCCGTCGCGTGCCGGCCACCAGCCCGTCGGGGTTCATCAGCGGCACGATCCAGATGTCAATCTCGTCCACAAGATCGGTGATGTCCGGGTCGGTGCCGTAGTTCTGGGTCAAATGGTCGATCAGGTAGAGGCACATCTCGGTCCCCACGGGCTCGTCGCCGTGCATGGTCGAGATG
>JBARRC010000606.1:0-2002 GCA_049644045.1 Phycisphaerae bacterium | reverse complement strand
CATAGTCTCGTCACCCTCACCGGCGATCTTCCGCTTGAGATTCGCCTCCTGGACCTCGGGGTCGTTCAGTTCGGTATAGGCATTGCCGAGCTCCATCCCAGCGACGAAGGCCTCGAATCGAAGAGCGATCGACGGATCATCAGGATGGCAGCGTGCCAGGGGACAGATCGCCGCCGGATAGTCGTACACGAACACCGGTTGAATAAGATGAGGCTCGACAACCGCCTCGAAGACGTCGTTGACAACGACGGCGTCATCCTTCCCTGCGTGCTCGATGCCCAGTTGTTCCGCCTGGCGCCGCACGGCCTCGATATCCGTCATTGCGACACCGCCGTATTCGCGTAACAGGTCGGCGTATTTGCGCCGAGGCCAGGGCGGCGTGAAATCCAGAACGCACCCGTCAAACACCGTCGTCATTCGCCCACTGGCAATGCCATCCCGGGCCTCATCGTACGCCGTGAGGTGGTGTTCCTTAGCGTAAGCCTCCGCCGCTTCCTCGCCCTTTTCAACTTCGAGCCGTCGCACTTCCTGCTCGATGGCTGCAGCGCGCTGTGGAACCGCCGTCTTTGTGGACGCATCGAACGCGGTTGCGACCATCTGCTCGACTCGTTCCATCATGACGAGGTAGTCGGCGTAGGCCTCGTAAAGCTCGATCATGGTGAACTCGGGGTTGTGCCTGGTGCTGATCCCTTCATTGCGGAAGTTGCGGCTGACCTCAAAGACGCGGTCCATGCCGCCGATCAGCAATCGCTTTAGATAAAGCTCCGGGCTGATCCGCAGGAACAGCTTCATATCCAGCGTATTGTGGTGCGTGATGAAGGGGCGGGCGGCCGCTCCACCGTAGATCGGCTGCAGCGCCGGCGTCTCGACTTCGCAGTACCCCTCCCTGACAAGACGGTCGCGGATCGCCTGAACGATCGCGCTGCGCTGGTGGAAGACATCGCGGACCTCGGGATGGGTGAACAGGTCGACGTAGCGCTGCCGATAGCGGAGGTCCACATCGGTCAGCCCGTGCCACTTCTCCGGCGGTGGACGCAGCGATTTACTGAGCACGGTGATCGTGTCGGCCCAGAGGGTCAGCTCCCCGGTCTTGGTTCGCCCGACCACGCCGTCGGCGCCGATGAGGTCACCCAGGTCAAGCTGCTTGACGATCGCCCACTGGTTGCCCAGTTCTGCTTTGCTGAGCCCGAGCTGAAGCGCGCCCGTCCCATCGCGCAGCGTAACGAAGGCGAGCTTGCCCATAATGCGCAGGAGCATAATCCGTCCGGCGACACGTGCCCGCAGGTCGCTGCGTTGACCATCCTGGATATCAAGTGGCCCGGCCGCCTCACGGACGGACGCCATAGCCATCACGTCGGCAAAGCGCCCACCGTACGGATCGATCTCCATCTCGATGAGGGCATCGCGTTTCTTGAGACGCTGAGCCTTCAGGTGGCTTTCTTCGCTCATGCCGCGTTCGCTAAAGCACTTTTGTCATGGGCAGGCATTCCAGCACCGCCGATCCTATCAGGCCTGTGGGCGTCCAGCAATCGAGTGAGGGGGGTTTACGCTGTGCCGAGAATCCTTTCTCGGCACCTACCAGAGGACCGAGAAGGGATTCTCGGTCCAGCGATAAAGCACTGCGGTACACGACGACCCCCATCCCTGGCGCCGCTTCCGGCAAACGAACCAGGAATGGGGGTCGGTCAGAGAGCTATACAACACTGACGGCCGCCCGTCTATCTACGCGGACTATGGGGGGCAGCAGCCGCCACACCCCGGCAGTGATTCACCGAACCACGGATCAAACTGATCGGCCCCGTTGAGCAGGTCGATCACGCACAGAATGTCAGCCGGGCCGACCACGCCCGAATGATCGCAGTCGGCGCTGTACTTGATATCCCAAGGCGGGGTATCCACACCGTTGATGTAGTCGATGATCGCAAGAACGTCCGCCGCGTCCGACACGCCGTCGTAGTCGGTATTGGCCGGGTGTGAGGTGAAGACGCCCCTGTAAACGTTC
>JBARRC010000605.1:0-17607 GCA_049644045.1 Phycisphaerae bacterium | reverse complement strand
GTTGAATCGGCGGCCCTACGTCGTAGGGATCGTTCTGCTGCTCGCGGCAGCGGTTCTGTGGAGCCTCAACGGAGCGCTGATCAAGCTTATTCATGAAGAGGGTCGCGGCCCCCACGGCGTAACGATCGCGTTCTATCGATCGCTCTTCGCCGGACTCTTCCTACTCCCACTCGCTCGCGGCAGGTTCCACACGCTGCAAAAGAAAAGCAGCGACCGAAAAACCCAGAAAACGTCTCCGGCCACCCCCCTTTCGCTATTCGCCATTCGCCATTCGCTTTTCTCTCTGCGCCCTGCGGCCATAAGCTGCGTCATATTCTTCACGCTTATGACAGTCTGTTTCGTGCTCGCGAATATCAAGACCAAGGCGGCCAACGCAATCATTCTCCAATACACGTCAACATTCTGGGTCTTCGGTCTGTCGCCGTGGATGCTCCGCGAGAAGCCGCGAATGGGCGATATTTGGATTCTCGGTCTCGCCATGATCGGGATCGTGATCATCTTCGTTGGGAATGCAGCCACCGATCTGTTCGGTCTCGTGATCGCCTTGGGGGCTGGGTTGTTCTTCGGGTTGCTCACATTGATGATTCGACAAATGCGAGATTCGGATTCCGCAGCCGTGACCGTACTGAACAATCTCGGTTCCGCGCTTCTGCTGTTGCCGGCCGCTTTGCTGGTAGGCGGCCTGATGGTCTCGACGCGGGCGTGGATTCTGCTCATTGTGATGGGCGTTGTACAGTTCGGGTTGCCGTACTATTTGTATACGCTGGGGCTGGTACGGGTGCCGGCATACCAGGCCGCGCTGCTGACTCTGATCGAGCCGGTTCTTGTTCCGGTGTGGACGTACCTGGCCGTTCGCGAGAAGGTACCTTTGATGACTGTCGTCGGTGGCGGGGTGATCCTCCTCGCCCTGCTGTTATTCCTGCGAGCCGCCAGCATTCAACGAAAGGCGAAACGATGAGAAAGCGGGCAATTGTTCTCGGGTGTGGACTTGTGGGGGCCACCATGGTGCGGGATCTGGCCGATGACTCCGGTTTTGTGCTCACAGCCGCGGACATCAGCGAGGAGAACCCGCGAAAACTCGACAGCCTGCCGCGGGTCACGACGCAGCGGGTCGATCTCAGCGATCCTGCTTGCGTGCAGGCGGCGATCCAAGACCACGACATTGTCTTGGGTGCTTTGCCAAGCCGCATCGGGTTCCAAACGCTCCAAACTGTGATCGAGGCAGGCAAACCCTACTGCGACATCTCGTTCATGCCGGAAGACGCACTGGAGTTGGACACCCTGGCGAAGAAGCACGGCGTCGTCGCGATCGTGGACTGCGGCGTGTCACCCGGGCTATCCAACCTGTGCGTCGGGCACGCGTACGCTCGATTGAACCGAACTGAGCGTGCGGTCATCCTTGTTGGCGGTCTTCCCAAGGTGCGGCGCTGGCCATTCGACTACAAAGCGCCATTCGCACCTTCCGATGTCATCGAGGAATACACCCGGCCGGCCCGTATGGTGGAAAACGGCAAGATTGTCGAAAAGCCGGCCCTCTCGGAACCCGAGCTGATTGACTTTCCCGGCGTCGGTACGCTGGAGGCTTTCAACACGGACGGCCTGCGCAGCCTGATCAGAACGGTCGACATCCCCAACATGAAGGAGAAGACCCTCCGCTATCCCGGTCACATCGAGCTGATGCGCATCCTCCGCGAGACCGGTTTCTTCGACAACACCGAGATCGACGTGAGGGATGTCAAGGTGCGTCCGCGGGATGTGACCTCGAAGTTGCTATTTCCGAAATGGACGCTCGATGAGGGTGAGGAGGAGTTCACCATAATGAGGGTCGTTGTCGAGGGGCGAAAGGGTGAACAACCCGTGCGTCACACGTACGAGCTGTTCGATGAGTATGATCGCGACAGCGGTCTGCCCTCAATGGCTCGCACGACGGGATTCCCGTGCACGATCCTGGCCCGCATGGTCGCACGTGGTGAACTGGCCGGTCCCGGCGTTTTCCCGCTCGAAATGCTCGCCGACCGCGACAACCTGTTCGATCGCATGGTAAAAGAGCTGGCCGCCCGCGGCGTCAACCTGACGATGCGGGTTGAGTAATTGCTGCGGGGGTTGATTCTCCTTGCCCTGTTGTTATTCCGGCGAACCGCTCAAATCCGAGCCGCGACCGTGAGAGCGGAGGCTGGCGGGATGATTTCGGTCCCTTGCCCCCTCCCTGACGGTCGGGGCTCTGACTTGCGTCGGGGGTCTGATCTGTGTCGGGACTCGGATCCGGGGCGGGACTTGGATCGGTGGGGCGGGCCGGATCAGGGTTGTGGGCCGCTGAATGGCCGTTTTGTTCGTTGGCGTCTTGGCCCCAGTCGATGAGCGTACCGGGTTGCCGGTTGCCCGGTTGCCGGGTGTGACCATATTTTGTGGCATCGTGTCATTCTGTCGTCCCTACTGAGATCGTAGCGGACTGCGTCCTCGCAGGCCGTTTTCCCGGGCAAGTGCTATTGCGTACGACGGCCGGCGGGGACGCCGGCCGCTACAGAGCGACACAAATGATTCGCATGTGCCACAGAGAATGGCCGCACCCCGGTTGCCATAGGGCGGACGGTGCCGTTGACGCGCCGGCTGGCGGACCTTAGCATGGAGTCAGTCCGCCACCCTCAGAGAGGATGGGATACCTCCGCTCCGTTCGAGGCGGGCTTGTGCTTGAACGAATGAGTTCTGGTATGGGATAATGCAGCACATTCGTCCGCTTCGACCGGCCGTCGTCGTGATCTGGCTGTTGCTGGGTGGTGGGTGTGTCGGGCCGCAGGTGACCAGCAGGAACGGGGCGCTGTTGCCCTCGCGTTGTCCGTATGAGCCGGATATTCCGCTGCCCGCCGGTTTCAAGCTTGCCGATCAGTCGAGCGAAGACTGGTCGAGCGGGTCGATCCGGTATCTGCGACACCGATACGGTGGGCGGGCCGACAAGTATGCCGTCCGGAAGTTCTATCGGGAGCAGATGCCGCTGGTGCGATGGACGGCGATCAGTGACAGCGCCGTGCATGGCCGACTTACGATGCGGTTCGAGCGGGCTGATGAGTCGTGTACGGTTACGATCGAAGAGGAGCCGGCCGGTTTGTCCAGCCGAGTGGTGGTTGAGGTGAAGATCGCGCCGTTGGCGCACCGGCCGGCGGCGCAAACCGAGAGAAGTTGACGAAATGAAACGCGGACGACGTCACGAGCTGAAAGAGAACGACCTGCTGAACGCCCTGGAGGTCGCGCGACAGTATCTGGAGAAAAATAGCAAGCAGATCGGGATTGCCGTGATCCTGGTGGCAGCCGTAATCGTGGCGGCGATCTTTGGCCTTCGATCTCGCGCGGTGGCCGGTGAAGACCTCTGGCGCCGCAAGAACCAGCTCAGTTTCGACGACCCGGAGATTGGCAGGCAGTCACTCGAGGCGCTGGTGACGATGACCCAAGGCGTGTCGGATAGGCAGTTCATGTTTTCCAGCCTGATGGATCAAGGCCTGCACGCTTTACGCCTGGCCCGGGATGTCCCGTTTCCTCCCGATCGTGAGCTCAATGAGACAGCGAGGAAAGCGTTCGAGCAGTTGCTGGAACAGTTTGGGGATAATCCTCTTGCCGCCGGCCTCGCTCACAACAGCCTGGCGACAGTCGAGGAGAACGCCTTCGTGCTCGACGAAGACCCCGTACACAAGAAACGGGCTGAGGTGCATCTGTCTGCGGTCATCGACGACCCGGCGCTGAACGCTATGCCGTTTAAGCGGATAGCTATGGATCGGCGTAAGGCGCTCGACGAGACGTTCACCACGATTGTGTTCGACTACACGCCGCGGGAACAAGAACCGGCCGATCAGAAGACCGCCCCCGGTATGCCCATCAAGATTGAGCCCGTGAAGCTCGAGACAGTGGATGATGTTGTCGACCTGCCTGAGCCGGTCGATCCTCTCCCCATCGATGTTCCTGAGGACACTGCGGGTGAGGGTGATTCATCGGGTGATACCACTACGTCTCCGATCGAAGGTCCTGGCTCGGACTCGGCGGACACCGATCCGGAGAAGCAAGAGGCAACCAGTTCCCAGCCCACCGAGACGCCGTAGCGGAAGTGTGGAGCCTGAGATAGTACACCCGCCAGCGCCTCGTTCGCCAGGAACCCATGTCCACAAAGCACCTGTAATGCCGGAACCACGCCTGATCCGGCGGACTTGCCGTCGGCGGTATCAGTCGGCGTGATCCAGATCGAGCAGCTCGAAGAACTTGCCCGTGGCGGCGCAGAGTTCCGCCACGTTGGCGCCCACCATAAAGGTCAGGTAGGATATCTGCTCCTCTTGGTCGAAGAGGTTCTCGCGTCGCTTCAGCAGGTCGTCGATGTTAAGGTTTCCGGCCACGTATTCCGCCACGCCATTGCCATAGTCGCTCTGGTAGCGGGGCAGATTGGTCACAAGCTCATCCCGGCTCGTGCCGAGCGTCTCGATGCGGATCAGCGGTTCGTAGGTGTCGACAAAGACATCGTTTTCGCGCGCCGCGATCGCCTGGCTAAACCGAACGATGTTGGCCTCGGCCTGGCGAATCAAGCTGTCCGTCACACGTGCATCCACGGCGCTGACCTCAAGCCCGACCGACGCCGACCAGTCGGAGGCGCCTTCGTGTTCCCCCATCCCCTCGAGGTCCGAGGTCCCGTCCAAGAGCAGGGCAATGTCCCACCGGCCTCGCCGCGCAAGATCGAGCTGCACCTCCGCGTTACGCTCGGAGTTTCGCAACGTGGCGATTTCGGGATCGGTCTCGATGCTGAGTCGAAACAGCTCCTCGTGAGTGACGCCCTCGAACGGATTGAACGGCTCGTCGACGACTTCGACGGTGGCGTGGAAGGGAAGGCCGCAGGCCCCCTTGAGCCGCTCGAAATCAATATCGTATCGCCCGGAAGTATTGCGGACCTCGGCGGCGACTTTGGCGATTTCCGCCTCGATGCGCTCGCGGTCCGGCGTCCCATCGCGTTCCGGCGGCATCTCCTCGAGTTTCTTCAACAGGGCCTCCAGGTTTCGCTGCCAGCGTATGAGGTGCTCGACACGCTGGCGAAGCTGGACTACTTCGTAGAACTTCCACATGGTTTCCTGAAGCCGCCAGCGGACTTGTTGAATATACGCGAGCTGAGCGTCATCGAGTTCGTTGCGCCTGAAGATCTCCTCGCTGGTGCGTTCGAGCCTCTTCCTCGACGCCCACAAGGGATAGCGGAGGTTAGCCGAGACGAACGGATGGGAACCGATCGCTTCATCGACCGCGTCGGTCTGAAAGCCGACGGCCGCGTTCAGCTCGGTGGTATCGAAGAACCGCTTTTCGACGCCCAACTCAAGGGTGTGGTCACGGTCGCGCGTGACCAGCTCGTCGCCGCGGGTCTCACCAAAGCTGTTCGACGTGCGGATTCGCGGGGTCATAGAGTCACGCGAGGTGTAGAAGAAGTCGTATCGGGCTTCCTCGGACTTGAACCGGTGGAAGCTGGACTTGATGTCGGGTCGCCCATTGAATGCGATCGAGATCAAGGACCGGGGGGTCAGCGTGTACGCCTCGCCATGGTTGTCACGCGAGAACCGATCGGCCGTGGCCACTTCCATCGCCAAGGCTGGTATCGGCAGCTTGATCTCATTCTGGAACCGTGCGGAGGGCATCGTGCTCTCACAGGCCGGGATCAGCCAAAGCAGCAGCGCCGGATAAAAACACAGGTGACGGTAGCGAGCGGGCGTTTGTCGGTTGCTATGCTGCATGTAAAGCCGGTGTGTGGTCTTGCGCGTTCGGAAGCCAAGCGAAACTCAGGCATACGACAATGTAATGGTAAGTCCTTGGCCAGGCAACCTCACCCCGAACCTAACACTCGGCGTTGTTACGCCGGGAAAACATTTCGAGCGTGGCATTCGGTGTAGTTGACCCCTTTCGCGATCGTTCCGGATCGTATAGAATCGGGCCTTGCTCGGTGGGCGTTTCACGAGCACGTGTTCAAGATGTGGCGGCGTACCCAAGTGGACTAAGGGGACGGATTGCAAATCCGTTATACATGGGTTCGAATCCCATCGCCGCCTGTTGGACCAAGCGATAGAACAGCTTCCCCCCGTGTCGCGAACAACGTCGATTGAACCGGAAGGCGAATTCGTCGAGATCCTAGCCCAAATGCTCATGACTGACCGCGCTCTGATGCGTCCCCATCAGCCACTGCTTCAGCGGTGACCGTGTTGTTGAATCCAATCTCCAACGTGCTCAAGAAGCGCTGGCCGACCGGGTCGATCACGTGCATGCTGTCGTCGCGGTAATCGAGCAGGTACAGCATACCGCCGATGTACTCGTGGAGGCGCATTTGCACGTCCGGTTGGATTGAAGGCGCGCGGCCCTTGGTGCCAAAGACGACGTGATAATGCAGCGCCGTGTAGGTGTGCCCCATCGCATTATTCCTCCAATCCGCCGCCCCTTCGGGGCTCTTGGACTTCCGTCCCATATACCACGGGCTCGCGCCCGTGGCTACATGCCTTCGCCCCTTGCGGGGCGCTTTGGTGTGGCAGTGGTCGGCCACCTTGGCGATCAGCGGGAGGTCGTCGCGGCCGAAGGTGGTGGCTCGCTGCCAGCCGTCTTCGTCGTTCGGCTTGTACAGCCGGTTGATGGATGACGCTGTGGCGCCCGTGGCCGTTCTCGTCGTCGTTGAGCCACACCGTGCCGACGATTCTGCCGAGTCGATACTGATGAACGGATTCGCTCTTCTCTGCTGCCATGATTCTGTCCTCCAAAAAAAAAGGTTTCGTTTGTCCGTTCGTGAGAAATCACGGACAAACGGAACCGTTGGAGGACGGAAACGACGCTGAGCATTGCCGCTGCATCAGGTCCGCGCTGGGCAACGGAGGTGCCAGGCTTCGCCCTTGGCGGATTCATCTTGGCCTGGGCGCTGGCGTTGCTGTGGGCCATGCATCAGGGCGAAGCGTCGAACGATGGCAGCATGAACGAAACCTCACCTTATCAGCGAGGGTGGATTTAGCGTCATGGTTACCGAGACGACTGAAGGCTCCGGCGAACGTCGAGAGCGGTAGAGGGGGCACCCAGCTTAACTAAATGCCGCTGACCGCCACTCGCGACAACGGGGCGATTGCACTTGTGCAGAATCGAGTTCGCGGTACATTTGACCCGTTGACGGGACGCCCGGTGAGTCTAGTCCTGCTGTTAAGGAATCATCCAATGTCTGATCCTGCAATGGAGGACGGCACCTTCGAGTTTTGTCCTTATCACGGGAAGAAGCTCGAACCGCGCAGCATCGGCGAAGCTCCCGGAGCCGTGGAATGCCCTGATTGCGGTTTCATCGACTTCAAGAACCCCAGGCCGTGCGTTGGCGTCATTATCGAGGGCGCCGACCATTGTATCCTCTTAGCGCAGCGTGGGGTCGACCCAGCCGCGGGTGCATGGGACCTTCCGGGTGGGTTCATCGAGCAAGGCGAATCTGCAGAGCACGCTGCCGAAAGGGAGATTGAAGAAGAAACGGGCTTGCGTCTTAAGGACGTACGCTACCTGTGTTCGCTTCCTGACATCTATCCACCAAGCGAGGGTGTCCCCCGACCGGTTGCGACGCTCAATCTGATTTTTAGTGCCAAAGTAGCAGCAGGCGACGTCCAGGCAGCAAGCGATGTTGTGCAGCTCCGGCCGTTCTCGGACACCGAGTTGCCAACGAACTTGGCGTTCCCGCATCAGCGGCTGGCGCTGGAGCTGTATCGCAAGGTGTCGAAGGGACTTGATAAGCCCAAAGCGAACTCGCCTGGCTCCTGTCAGCCAGATGATTCCTAGCGGAGCGCAAAGTCATGCCGGTCTCGTTGTTTCCTCGATTCGGGAGAATCGATTTCTTTGGAATATTGCTTCCTGGCTTCTATATGCTTGTCTCGATTACCGTGGCCGTCCTTGCGTGCAGCAGCGACGCCACAACCTGGGGGCGTCAAACGTCGAGCTGGGCCGATGCTGAGTTTATGGCGTGGCCGATGCTGACCTTGTTGGCTTTGTTTGCCTCGTACCTACTCGGCAACATCCCACGTGCCTTCGTGGTTGGCCCTACGGATGCGCTCTGCAATTGGCCTTGCCGGTTGCTGCGTAAGTTGGCGAAAGCAACTGGCATCAGGTTGGACTCCTGGAAGACTGTCGTCCGTAATGCGGTGTCCTTCCCGTACCTTCCCGTCCTCAGGCGAAGCCGCGATGACCTTGAGAAGTTTGAGCCGCAAGCAGCAAAGATCGTTTCGCTCGCCGCGGAAGATAACCCTGGAACTGTAGTGGTGTTTGACTATTGGAAGCATATCCTCGCCATGCATGCTCCTGCAGCGGTAGCGATTGCCGAGCTACACGAGGGACGAGTTCGCTTCTTCGTTGGGATGTTCTGGGCCGGTTTCCTGGGAGTAGTCTGCGGAGTCGTGACCGTCATCTGTAACGCCACGCCACTCGGTTGGGGTGGCACGGGAGTTCTGCTAGTCGTGGTGTCGGCCTGCATTTCCGTTCTGTTTGGAATTCGTCTGCGATTCGTCAGGGCCGAGGAAGCTACGCAAGTTTTCCTCGCTTACGTTGCGCATAGAGCCTCCGTACGCAACGGTCGTTGGAGGTGGAAAGCGCCGATGTGGTAGGCCTCGCCAGAATATCCAACTTGCCAGAACTGCTGGGGCCAGGTATTTGGGTTTGCCCCTCGCGCTGCTTGCAATTCGTGTTCCCAGTTGGCATTACCCTCCTCTTGTTCTAGCCGGGCGTGCAACCGAATGCGGCGTGACGTTCGTTATGCGGTGGTTTTCAAGGCTCGGTGGCGGCCTTGCCATGCCAATCAGCCGACACCTCTTCGTTGCCCGTTTCGCGGTAGTCGTCACCGTCTGTTCAGAGGTGGTTGACGTTTTGGCTGAGGCCGTTTCTTCGTTGGCTCGTCGTCGACTCAACGACAGCGATTCGTCAAATACGGGCCGGAGTTTGCCATCCAGCCCTACGTTCCTTTCTCGTGAAACAGTCTGTTTGGTCCATCCTGTGTAAAGCGGCTTGCTGAACCCGTTTAGGACTCCGCCCATCCGTGGGCCGGGCTCCTCCTCGACTGAACCAGCCTTGGCCGCTTCCTGCTTGTCTGGACCATCAAACAGAATGTTTCACGCAATAAGGAGGAACGAGAAATGGCAAACGACAACAACAAACCCGTACATGAAATCCGAATCGGCAGCGTTTAAGCAGCCGTTTGGCTCAACGAAGGAAAGAACGGCCCCTGGCACAACGTCACCGTGACGCGAACCTACCAGGACGGCGACGACTAACGCGACACCAGCACGTATGGCGTCGGCGACCTGCTAGCCGTGGCGAAGGCTGCGGACCTGGCTCATACCTGGTGCCTTGAAAACAGACCCGCTGCATAACGATTCAACCCCGCCACCCACCACCCGCGGGTATGAAAGGCGTGGTTCGCATTGAGAGCCAGGAGGCGACATGTCCGTAGGCCTCTGCTATTGTATCTTCAATGGACCGCGGAGAGATTTGTACCCGGTTTCTGGACTGCGTCACGTACGAACTGTACCCGTTCCAGGAGGAGGCCCTGCTGGCCTGGTTCGAGACGGAGGGCGGCCTGTTGGTCACCGTCCCGACGGGGATGGGCAAGACGCTCATCGCCGAGGCGGCCATCTTCGAGGCCCTCCACGCCGGGCAGCGTCTCTACTACACCACGCCGCTGATCGCGCTGACCGATCAGAAGTTCCGCGAGTTCCAAGACAAAGCTGAAGCATGGGGCTTTGCGCGCGACCGGATCGGCCTGATCACGGGGAACCGCCGCGTCAATCCCGACGCGCCTGTTCGCGTGGTGGTGGCGGAGATTCTGCTCAATCACCTGCTCGCCGGCGACGAGCAGCTCGGCGATGTCAGCAGCGTGGTGATGGACGAGTTCCACTACTTCAACGACTTTGAGCGCGGGGTCGTGTGGGAGCTTTCGCTGGTTCTTTTGCCCGCGTCCATCCGTCTCCTGTTGCTTTCCGCGACGGTGGGCAACCCGGTCGAATTCGTGGGTTGGATCCACAAGGAGCACGGGCGGAAGCTGAGTCTCATCCGCAGCGATCAACGGCGCGTGCCATTGGAGTTCACCTGGGTTGGTGACAAGCTGTTGGCTGAGCATTTGCCGGCTATGGTCGCGGATGATGACGCCGAGAATCGGGCGCCGGCGCTGGTCTTCTGCTTCAATCGCGACGAGTGCTGGGAGGTGGCGGAACGGTTGAAGGGCCTCAAGCTGATCGACCAGGCCACTCGCGCACAAATCGAACCCTACCTCGACCGAGACGATTTCGCCCAGGGAGCCGGGCCCAAGCTCAAGCAGATGTTGATCCGCGGCGTCGGCGTGCACCACGCGGGGGTGCTCCCCAAGTACAAGGAAATCGTGGAGAAGCTGTTCCTCGAGAAGCTCATCCCCTTGGTCATCTGCACGGAAACGCTTGCAGCCGGTATCAACCTGCCGGCACGATCCGTCGTGGTGAACACACTGCTGAAGGGCAAGCGCGGTGATAAGAAGCTTGTGGCGCCCTCGGCGGCGCACCAGATGTTCGGCCGGGCCGGTCGACCGCAGTTCGACACCAAGGGCTATGTCTATGCCCTCGCCCACGAGGATGACGCCAAAATCCACAAGTGGCGCACCAGGTACGAGCAGATCGACCCGAACTCGAAGGACCCGGGGTTGATCCGTGCCCGAAAGCAGCTCGAACGAAAAAGACCCACACGCCGAAAGACCGAGCAGTACTGGTCCGAAGGGCAGTTCAGAACACTCATTCAAGCCGGTCCCGCGAAGCTGTTCAGTCGGTCGATGATTCCCTACCAGGTGCTGATTTATCTGCTCACCAGGACCGGCACGCTGCAAGAGGTGCGCACGTTTCTGTCCAAGCGCTTCAACACGCCGGAACGACTCGAGAAGTTTCAGAATCAGCTCGACCACATGATCGGCAACCTTCAGACCTTCGGGTATTTGACGAAAGCCGAGGATGACGATCACGTGACGCTGCGTGACAACATCCACGGGCTGCTCAACTTTCGAAGTATCGATCCGCTGTATGGCGCGTTTCTGGTCAAACAGCTCGTGCACGGCAGCTTCGAGGAGAAAGTGCAGGCCTTGGAATCCGTGCTGCCCGTTCCACCTGCGATTGAGCGGCAGGTCCGGCTGCCCGAGCTGGAGCCCGGGCCGCTGCAAACACAGGAACTGGAGCCCAGATTAATCCAGATGGGGTTGGTCACAGCACATCCGGGAGGCGGTATCGCAACCGTGGTCGAGGATGAGGGGGACGACTACTGGGCTGAGGAGGATGACACGCAGCGCCCTCTAAGCCTTCCGGAAATGCTCAAAGCGCTGTTCGATGCCAAACTCAAGACACCCGAGGACGTGTTCGTACAGCCCAAATGGGTGGCCGGCGGGGTCTTTGAGTTCGAGTGTGATTTCCATAAGTTCATTCGCGCACGAGACTTGGCCAAGAATGAAGGCCTGATCTTGCGGCATCTGCTCAGGTTCATCATCCTGGCCGGCGAATTCCTGGCGCAAAGCGACGGCGACCCGGATTATGAGCGAATCGGCGAACTCGCCACTCAGGTCTGCACGCAGGTCGACCTGCGATACACGGACCGCTTCCTCACCAGCGAAGCGGAGGCCAGAAAGCTCGCCGAGCTGTGAGAGCGTGCATCCCGACCACTCATTGGCACATGTATTGCAACTCCGGTCTGACGACGCCAGTGGTATGCGAGGTACCGTAGGATCGAGCTTGCGCCCCGGGAACGGGCACCGGCGGCGTTCGATCGACCGGAACGCTTGCATGTGTGGCGAAGATGAACGAATTCACGCACCCGGACCAATAGAGAAAGCAGTGAAGGATGACAATCATGCGTGAGCTTTTTCTCGGTGATGAGGCTGTCGGCGTAGCAGCCATCGATGCCGGCATCAGCGGGGCATTTTCGTACCCTGGAACACCGGCCACGGAAATCTTCGAATTCATCCAGGGGCGTACAGCCGGCGACGACAAGGTTGCGGCGCGATGGTCGGCCAATGAGAAGGTCGCTTACGAAGAGGCACTGGGCATGTCCTTCGTCGGCAAGCGTTCCCTGGTGTCGATGAAGCATGTGGGGCTCAACGTGGCTGCGGACCCGTTCATCAACTCGGCGATCACCGGTGCGCACGGAGCGTTGGTGCTTGCCGTCGCGGACGACCCCGGGATGCACTCGTCGCAGAACGAACAAGACAGCCGCTACTATGCCCAGTTTGCCCAGATTCCGGTTTTCGAGCCTTGCAACCAGCAAGAGGCTTATGACATGACACGCGAGGCGTTCGAGCTGTCGGAGCGGCTTGGGTTGCCGGTGATGGTACGATTGGTGACGCGCCTTGCACACAGCCGCGCTGCTGTGACCCGTAGCGAACCCTCGGAAGTGTCAACAGGTATCAACGTGGTGCCCGATACACGCGACTGGACCCTGCTGCCGGTCAATGCCCGGCGGCGTTTCCGGCGACTGCTCGATCTTCAGGAGTCACTGCGCGAGGCCTCCGCGAGCTCGCCCTACAACCACCTGACGCTCCGCGGGCCAAAGGGAATCCTCGCGTCGGGCATCGCCCACAGTTACGTGCGTGAGGTGGTCGGCCCGGATTCCACCTTCTCCCTGCTGAAGATCGGCACCTACCCGATTGCGGTCGACCTCGTTCGCAAGCTCCTCAGCCATTGCGAGGAAATCCTCATCATCGAGGAGGGATATCCTCTAATCGAAACGCAGCTTAACGGTCTGTTAGGCATCCCAGGCAAGGCAATCCACGGCAAACGCAGCGGGCGGCTGCCGCTGGACGGGGAAATAACGGCCGAACTGGTGCGAGCGGCGCTGGGCATGGCTCCGCTGGAGACGCCGGCGCCGGCGGAGGGACTGCCCGGCCGGCCGCCGGCGCTGTGTCAGGGGTGCCCTCACTGTGACACTTTCAAGACGATCCTGGAAGCGATCGATCCGGATGCGAAGCCGATCCTTTTCAGCGACATCGGGTGCTACACGCTCGGTGCGCTGCCGCCCTATAACGCGGTGCATTCCTGTGTCGACATGGGGTCCTCGATCAGCATGTCCCTGGGGGCGGCCAAGGCGGGCGCCCATCCCGTGCTCTGCACGATCGGCGATTCGACCTTCACCCACTCCGGGATGACCCCCCTGATCGGTGCGGCCCATGAGGACGCCAACATGACGCTGCTCATCCTCGACAACGCCACCGTCGGCATGACCGGTGGGCAGGACGTGTTCGTCACCGGTGATGGCTTCCTGCGACTGCTCAAAGGGCTGGGTGTCAACGAGGACCATCTCGTCATGTTCGAGCCGCTCCAGAAGAACCAGGAAAAGAACGTGGAATTGCTCCGGCGGGAGATCAATCACCACGGTCTGTCCGTCCTCGTGGCGTGCCGGCCGTGCATCCACGTCAAACGGAGGGTTGGGGGGCAAAAGGCGGCCACCGCCGCCCCGGTGCCGGCGTAGTCTGAAGAAAGCCTACCGGCTGGCTTGGCGCAAGTATTTCTAAGGTAGAGATCGATGCGATGGAACACAATTTGATTCTTGCCGGTGTGGGCGGACAGGGAATCCTGACGATCGCGCAGGCAATCTCCATCGCGGCCTTGCGTCGCGGCTGGAGCGTCAAGCAGGCGGAAGTTCACGGCATGGCTCAGCGTGGCGGTGCGGTACAGTCACATTTGCGCTTTGCCGACCATGAGCTGTACAGCGATCTGATACCGCGCGGGCGCTGCGACATGATTCTCGCGGTTGAGCCCCTCGAGTCGCTTCGCTACGTTGAATTCCTCAGGGAACACGGCACGATCATCGCCAGCACCGTGCCCTTCGTGAACATTCCCGACTATCCACCGATCGAACAGGTGCTCGAAAGAATCGCACATTTTCCGAAGCACGTGCTCGTTGATGCGGATCGGCTGGCACGAGCGGCGGGCTCCGGCCGGGCGGTCAACACCGTTATGCTCGGGGCTGCGTCGGGGCTGCTCGGGTTCGATGCCGGGGAAATCGAGGCGGCGATCGCAGAGATGTTCGGTCGGAAGGGTCCGGCGGTTGTTCAAGTGAACCAACGGGCTTGCCGATTCGGCCGCAACGCCGCCACCGCCTACATCGACGGGTTGAAGCGCGGCGTGTCCGCGCAAGAAGTACGGCATTGGATCGAGACGATCCCGCCCGAACAGCTTGCGGAGGAAGAAGGGTTGGACATTACGGCGCTCGAGTTGCCGCTGGAGGAAAGCGAGCTTTCCCGTGCGGAGGGCCACGCCGTCGCCCAAACGCTCCTGCAGGCTTACGAGGAGGGCCGCAGGCAGCTCTACGAGCATGAGGTCTACCGGCTGGTCGAACTCGTGGGTGCGATCACACCGCCGCAACATCATTTCCTCGTGAAGGGTGACAAGATCACGGCGGAGATACTCGAACGGTTCCCCGGTGACAAGGTGGTGCTGAAGATCGTCTCGCCCGACATCGCCCACAAAAGTGACGTCGGCGGGGTCGCGTTCGTGCCCAAGGACGTTGGCACCGTCAGCCGGGAGATCAACAGGCTCATCGCCCGCCAGTCTGAGCAAACCGCAGACATCACGGGCGTCTTGGTCGTCGAGTTCGTGGAGCGAAGCGAGTCGGGGTTCGGGCAAGAGCTGTTTGTCGGCATCCGCTCGACGCGCGAGTTCGGCGCCATCATTGCAGCCGGACTCGGCGGAATCGACACCGAGTACCTCGCGAGCAAGATGAAGCCGGGGATTGCGGTCGCCAAAGCGCTGGCGGTCGACACGTCAGCCGAGGAGTTTCTCGAACTATTCAAGGCGACAGCCGCGTACGACACCATCGCCGGCAGGGCACGGGGCCACCGGCGCGTCGTCTCTGACGGTGAGCTGCTCCGCTGCTTCCGAGCATTCATCGCAGTAGCCCGGCGTCTGTGCGTGGATCGGGGTGAGGAAGGACCTGATCTGCGTGAGATGGAGGTCAACCCCTTCGCCTTCATCAAGCAGCGGATGATTCCGCTCGACGGCCACGGCGAACTCCACCCAGCCATCAAGACGCCGCCTGCCCGACCGTTGGCAAAGGTTGAGAAACTGCTTGAGCCGCAGTCCATAGCGGTGATTGGGGTGTCGACCAAACGCGCCAACTTCGGCCGGATCATTTTGAAGAACATTGGGGATTGCGGGTTCGCGCCGGATCGTCTGTACGTAATCAAGGAGGGCGTCGAGAAGATCGATGGCGTTCGCTGCGTACCCACAATCGACGCGTTGCCGGAGAAGGTCGACCTGCTGGTCGTTGCTACAGCTTCAGAGGGCATCCCGCGATTGATCGATCAGGTCATTGCGAGCCGGAAGGCGTCTACCGTCATCCTCATCCCCGGCGGGATGGGGGAGAAGGAGGGGACTGAGGGGATCGAGGCGCAAGTCCGTAAGGCTATTCTGGAGTCGCGAAGCCAACCGGACGGTGGGCCGCTCGTGCTCGGCGGCAATTGCCTTGGCGTGCGGTCGAGGCCCGGAAAGTACGACACATTTTTCATCCCGGAGAACAAGCTTGATGTGCGGCGTGACGCCCCGCCGAAGCGTGCGGCCCTCATCTCGCAAAGCGGTGCGTTCATAATCTCACGCCTGAGCAATCTACAGTTGCTCAACCCAACGCTTGCGGTTTCGCTGGGCAACCAGATCGATCTGACCGTCTCGGACATTCTGCGGACCATCGGCGATCGCAGCGACATCGACTGCATCGGCGTCTATGTTGAAGGCTTCAACGACATGGACGGCCTCGCCTTCGTCAAGGGCGTGGAAGAGGTCACGGCGGCTGGTAAGATCGTGGTTTTCTATAAGGCGGGTCGCACCGCTCCCGGACAGGCCGCCACCGCCGGGCACACCGCATCGGTCGCCGGCGATTACGACGTGTGTCAAACGGCCGTCGATAATGCCGGCGCCATCGTGACCGACACCTTCAAAGAGTTCGAACAGCTCCTGGAGCTCGCCACCGAGCTGCACCACAAGAAAGTCGGTGGGCGACGGATCGGAGTGATCAGCAACGCCGGTTTTGAGACGGTTGGGATGGCCGATGCGATTCTCGGGGCACGCTACCAGCTTGAGATTCCCGAGCTTTCGGAGGCCACGGCGCATCGCATCCAACACAAGCTCGCCGATCACCGGCTCGACGCACTGGTCAACGTGCGAAACCCGCTCGATCTGACGCCGATGGCCAACGAGTCGGCGTATGAAGCCTGCATCCGCGCCATGATCGAGGATGACGATATCGACGCCGTGGTGGTAGCCGTCGTCCCGCTGACCCCTCAACTGCTGACGACGGCCGATGAACTCAAGAAAGGCGGCTCGCTCGCCGAGCGGCTTCCCGCGTTGCTCCGCGAATCGCCCAAGCCGCTCATCGCCGTGATCGATTCCGGGGCGCCTTACGAGACCATGGCCCACGCACTTCGCGAAGGCGGCGTCCCGACCTTTCGGATTTGCGACCAGGCCGTCCGTTCTCTCGGCCGCTACCTCTGCCACCGCACCGAACAAAGCGAGCGGACCCGGTCTGGAAAACCATCTGACGCGCCGCCGGCTGAGGCCCCCACCGGAGCCCACGTATAGCCACAGGTGCCGTCCCGGTGAACCGGGACATTGGGGCAACTATTATCATTTTAGCCCCCAAGACACGGCCGTGATGATCTGGTATACTTCTCAGAGCGTGAGCGTGTTCCAGCGCGGGGCAACGCGTCACGTGTTCTCTGGACCTTTAACGAAAGGAATCAGACTATGATGTCATGGTGGATCTGGGCTATTCTCGCCGTGGTGGCAGTGTTCTTCCTCTTCCCGACGACGACGGCGACGTAATCCCAAGCCGAGTTCTTTTGAGGATTCGGCAAACCAAACAGAATGCTGCGGGCGGGTGACCGGGTAGAACCGGGTAGCTCGCCCGCGGTGTATCTTGCGGATGGTTGAGCTAAAGCTCGGCTGCCGTCGAGTAAGGGTCTAGCAACAGCGTTGATGCTTGATTTTGGCAGGTTGCGCGTAGGGGATGGGGCGGTTTCGTCAGTGGTTGCAGCGGCGAGGGGCTGGTATTGCCCGCGGTCGCCCGCTATCATAATAGAAAACCATTGAGACACTTGGCAGACGCCTATTTCGGGGATTTGGCCCTTCTGGGGGGTAGTGGTAGGCGCTGCTCTCCTATCGCTCATTGGTCTGGGAGGAGGATATGCCATGAATCGTTCCATCAAGATTGTTGGTCTGCGGGCACCCGTGATTGGGATGTTTGTGTTGTCAGGCGTGATCCTGGGCTTGGCGCCGGAAGGGCGAGCTTGTCAGGAGAACTCCGAGTGTGACCCGGCTGACTACTGTGCCAAAGCCCCTGGTGACTGCTCGGGGACCGGCGAGTGCGAACCTCGCCCCCAGGTATGCCTTCCGCTACCCGATCCCGTATGTGGATGCGACGGCTTGAGGTACTTGAACGAATGCTATGCTGCAATGGTCGGAGTCAACGTCGACTACACCGGTGTATGTGACTGTAACAACAATGTTATCGCAGACGAATGTGACGTAGACTGCGGCGAGCCGGAGGAGTGGTGCGACGTTCCCGGTTGCGGCCAGAGCGAAGATTGCGACGAGAACGGCGTGCCGGACG
>JBARRC010000604.1:0-3888 GCA_049644045.1 Phycisphaerae bacterium | reverse complement strand
ACGTCACTCGGACCGGCGGCGCGGCGAGAATGGGCCCTTTCCCAGCTCGTCGGAGCTGCGCCACAGCCGATCTGGGTGGCGGGATTCCATAACTATTTGAAAAACAAATGTTTACGGGAATTCCGTTCCTGCGGCGCGGGCGGCTCAGAGTTCAGCGGTCTCCGTTCGGTCGCTGCTTTTCAGTCCTGGCATCAAGTATGGACACGCAACGCTCCGATAATACTCTTCGAGTGGAGGCGGGGAGTATCGCATGGAGGCGATTAACGATGAACCTCAAGGCACGGGCTGAAATTCGCCACGCTGCACAGCGCAGCCGCCGCGCGCCACGCAAACCGGTGAAAGTCCTGGCAACCTTCGACAGGGGCTGTGAACTCGGTGACGACATCACGCCTGCTCCCGTTGAGTTGACAGTCGAAGCTACCAACGCCGAACTGGAGCTCGCCGCTTGGTTTGACGACGACTGGTGGACCGAGATCGTCCAGCGCTGGGCTGACGATCCTGTCGCGGTGCACATCGCGCCGACGCCTGGCGCCCTGCTTCATCCCATGGTCGTGCATCAGCTTGAAATGTTGCTGCGGGTCACACCGCAGTGGCGACTGATCGGACACACGTACGTTGACGATGCGGTCACGGAGGATGACATCGCGCAGCTCGCCAGCAGCCCCTACCATGAGATTCGCTTCATCGACCGTCCCAGGCCGGGTACGCCGGTGTCGGACCGGTGCACGTGGAAGCCGTCCCTTGCGGAACTCCTCGGCCGAATCCGCCAAGAGCAGTCACGCCTCGGCGCGACGACGCCGGTTCTCGTGCGACTGCCGTCAAGCAAGGCAACACCTTCCTCCCCCTCAATGCCGACGGCTGACCGCAAACACGAATCGTCCGCTTCCCCAAAGCCGGTAGAAAAGGCGCAATAAGTAGCTCCGCGCATTGAATCTGCAGGGCAGGTTTGTAGGACCGGCCAAGGGATCGTATGATCGGCTTAAAGTCTGTAGCACCTGCTTTAGACCTTTGGCTATGTGGGACTGACTCTAGTACTATGTCAGGGGTCTTTTGATGGGTAGGTTGGTGAGGTTGTCGGGTGGCATGGCCAAGCGCAGCGCCGCCATGAGTTAGGCGCCGTTCTTGACGCCGTCCAACATGCCGGCGCCCTTCTTCGACGGGCTTGGGCATGCCACCAATCAATTCAACGCTGACAGAACAGGAGGTATGTGGGACCGACTTTCCAGTCGGTTATAAGAAGCGGTACCATTTCACCCATGCGGTTGATCGTTCAGAAGTTTGGCGGTACGAGCCTCGCGACCGCGGAGAAGATCCACCGGGCCGCCCGGCGGGCTATCCGCGCCAAGCTGGAGGGTTATCGTGTCGTGCTGGTCGTCTCCGCGATGGGCAACGCCACCGATGAGCTGCTCAGCCTGGCTCACGAGGTCTGCTCCAATCCGCCGAAGCGCGAGCTCGATATGCTGCTCACAACGGGTGAGCAGGAGTCCATTGCGATGATGGCGATGGCGATCGACGCGGCTGGACACGAGGCCATCAGTCTGACCGCGGCGCAGCTCGGGCTGGTCTCCGACAGCGCCCACACGCGCGCCAGGATTCAGCGGATCAGTCGCGACCGGATCGATCGGGAGCTGTCGAGCGGCAAGATCGTGATTGTCGCCGGGTTTCAGGGGATCGACGCGGGCGGCGAAATCACCACCCTGGGGAGGGGGGCGTCAGACACAACCGCCGCGGCGTTGGCGGCGGTCCTGGGCGCCGAGGTCTGCGAGATCTACACCGACGTCGACGGCGTCTACACGGCTGATCCGCGGCTCGTGCCCCAGGCGCGTAAGATCGACGCGATCAGCTATGATACGATGCTGGAGATGGCGGCGTCGGGCGCGACCGTCATGCACTCGCGGGCCATTGAGTTCGGCAAGAAGTTCAGCGTCCCGATCCATGTGCGAAGTTCCCTGACCGATGCAAGAGGAACGATGATCATGGCAGAAACCCCCGGCATAGAGGCCGTCACCGTTCAAGGTGTGACGCTGAAAGAGGATCTGACGATGGTCTCGCTCAACGGTGTGCCCAACACGCCTGGAGTCGCCGCGCGGATCTTCGCGGAGGTCGCGCGGAATCGCATTCTGGTCGACGACATCGTGCAGAACATCTACGACGGCGGCAAGTACGCTAACCTCGGCTTCGCGACGAACGCCGGCGACGCCGCTGAAGCACGTGCGGTATGCGACCATCTTGCGGCGCAGTTGGATATTGGTGAGGTGGAACTCGACGAAGGGGTCTCGAAGGTCAGCGCCGTGGGTGTGGGCATGCGCACCCATGCCGGCACGGCGGCCACGATGTTCGACGCGCTCGCGAAAGCAAAAATCAACATCGACAATATCTCGACGAGCGAAATCGTCATCAGTTGCATCGTCCGCCGCGAGGACGGTCCCAAGGCGTTGCGCTGCCTGCACGAGGCGTTTGGCCTGGGCAACGCAAACGCTGATAACGGGGCGAAGAGCGTCTGATGAATCCTCGGGTGCCGCGGGGTGAGCCGCGGGCTTTAGCCCGCGCGGACAATCGTCCACCGAGCGAGCCGCGGGCTTCAGCCCGCGCGGATATACGCCAGGTGCCAGGGGCAAGCGCAGCGCGGCCATGTTCGCTGGACCGAGAATCTCTTCTCGGTCCTCTGGCAGGTGCCGAGAAAGGATTCTCGGCACAGCGTAACACCATGCCCGCGCCTCCGGCTTGGGCATGGCACCCGCGCTCTCCTAAACATGGCGTCTCCGCGCAGGCTGAAGCCTGCGGCTCGCGACGAGGTTCTACTACAGGTTGCAGACAATGCGTCTTACGCGACGTCGATCAACGCTACCCGGTTCTATCACCCTTGCGTCACGTTGGTACCGGAATGGGTTGACGGTGCTCATCGTGGCGGCACTTGCCGCGGCTGTGGTGTGCAGCCGTTCGGTCAAGACGCCGGTTCAAAGCGACGATTGGACGCGCTACCACGACCGTTCCTTTCGCGTGGTGTACGTGGTCGACGGTGACACGTTCGACATCGATGTTTCCGATCGCGACAAGGCCGTGACACGCATCCGACTGTGGGGAGTCGACACGCCAGAGCTCGGTCACAACCAACAACCCGGCATGCACTTTGGCCGCGAAGCGACCACCTTCGCCAAACAGACGCTTATGGGCCGCACCGTGCACGTCGTGCTCTCACCCAAGCGAACGCGCGGCAAGTACGGTCGACTGCTTGCATACGTCTATCTGGAACGCGGCGGGCGCATGTTCAACGAGATGCTGCTCGAAGAAGGGTACGCCTACGCGGACCTGCGGTTCGAGCATCACTATTACGAGCAGTTCAAATCGATCGAGAAGCGAGCCCGCAAGGCCGGCGTCGGCCTGTGGGCAGACGTGACCTTCGACAAGATGCCGCCTTGGAAGCAACGCTTCGAGCGCGCCCGCGCGAAGTCAGGTGACTGACTGCGAACGCTGTCAGTGCAACTGCCTATAGCCTGCCAGCCCACCGTCACCGTTGATTTGAAGGGTGAAGGATGAAGGATGAAGGATGTGTGCCGAGCCCGCCTGAAGATGCTCCGCTACTGCTCGATGGATTGAGAGACGCGCGGGTCCGGCTCAGTCCTCTTTGCATTCAAGGTGGGCGCGGAGCGTTTACGCGAAGTGTGTGCCGTATGGAGCAAAGGCCTGCACCGGCCTCGCCGCCCGCTGCGCATCCCGGCGTGGCCTGTTTCCGGGCGCGGCAGGGGTGTTTTGCCGCCCGCTTGCCATGCGGTGGCCTTAGCAGGTAGGATGGAAGTTGACGATCGGACGGACGGGGGTCCTATTCCAGTTGCACGTAGGTCCTCGACGGGAGGCTGTGCGACGAGGGAGGTGCTGGTGTGCGCGGCG
>JBARRC010000603.1:0-3346 GCA_049644045.1 Phycisphaerae bacterium | reverse complement strand
CCCTTCTTCTCTCCCATTTGCCCGAGCAGAAACGAGCTGCGTCCCCTTTCTCCTTCAGGAGGGCCGATCGAGTGCGATGGTCTTGTTGTCAGTCTCGTCCTTGGTTGTCATGGAGTACGTGTTGTCCTGGCGTTTGTGGTTAACGTCGAGCTTTTGAAGATAAAGGTTGTAGACGTCCTCGGCGTTGAGACCGACGCATTGGGCCATGCTGATCCAGAAGAATAGAAGATCGATGACTTCAACCCGGGCGTTCTGTAAGTTGTGGATGGCGAAGCGTTTCCCCTGCTTCGCCTCAGCGCACCAGTGTTTCCAGAACGTGCAGTCGCGGAGTTCTTCCAGCTCATTGCCGGCCGCCATGATGTAGTCGTTGAGCCATCTTCCGGCCGTCAGCGGATCGAAATGATCGCGCATCGACTTGGTGTCGTAGCCGATCCGCTTGTTGAGCGCCGCCTGCCTCTCGAACATATCCTTAAGCACCGCGAACTCCTTTCGCGAATCCGCCCCGGGGTCAAATCCGCAACGGGTACGGCGTCAAAACCGCTCTCGGTAGTCAATCTAATCGATCCGGGTCGAGACGACCAGCGTGCGGTTGGAAAAAGGGGACGCAGCTCGTTTACGCCAGGGGGAGTAAAGAAACGAGCTGCGTCCCCTTTTCGATCCTTTTCGATCCTGACTGGACGAGAGGATGATTGCGAAGCTTGAAGGTGTTCGTATAACGGGGGGGTTGATGCGACTCGTCCTTTGATGGCAATATGATTTAGGCTAGCTGAAATCTAGGAGCAAGTCATGTCACCTGACACGTCGGGAATACAACATGCCGCCTTGTGGCTCGTTGGACCGGATATGCCGGGCCTGCTCAATCTTGGTGCAGCCTTCGTGGCTGATCGCGGCGGGAACATCGACAAAGACATCGCTCACAAATTCGGCGAGAATGTAGTAGTTTTTATGAGTATCACCGCTGACCCTGGTGACATCATGCGGATGGACCAGGATAAGGAAAGCTTGAAGAAGGTGAGCGGTTGTGCCGTGGTATTCCAGCCGATGAAGCAGCCAACGGTTCCCGACGGTTTCCAGGAGGACCTTCATGGGTTCGATATCATGACCGACGATGCGCCCGGGCTTATAGCCGAGCTGACGGGTCTTGTGACGACATTCGGCATGCTGATCGTGGGGCATACTGGTGAGCGGAGAGTGGTTCCCGGGCCAAGACGGCAGGTACAAGCGGGTCAGAAGTACGTGGTGATGCTGCCTCATGGTTTTGACCACGCCGACTTCAACTACAAGCTGACGCAGGTCGTCAAGAAGTATAACGGTACTATGGTGACGCCGCTTCGTTCCGTACCGGGATTGCTGTGGTGGTGGTAGCGGGTTGTGTCATTCGTGGGACAAGATTCCGGCAGATCGTGGAGCCGACTTAGTCCGCAGGCGGCTATTCCGACCCATTTCACGCGTGCGCCGCCCGGCGCCGCATGAACACCAGCCTCCCCGTCGTGAGCAGCAGCAGCGTCATCGCAACCAGCCCCCACTCGGATACCGTGGGGATGATGCCCGCTGGGGGCGTCAGAGTGCAGTCAGCCTCGCACCCATCACCGCCGTCGCTGTTCCCATCGTCACACTCCTCGCCGGGATTAAGGCTACCATCACCGCAGGGATAGCCAAGGTGCGCCAAGACCTCGAAATCTAATACATCGGCGTCGGGGAGAGTGAACACATTTCCGAGGAACATGCCGTCTAAGCTATAGCGTCTGAGAGTCTGTGATTCTGCTAACCACACCTCGTCGTCAACAATCTCGAAATCCATAATTGTGGCGCCGGGAACACTGAACACATTCCCAAGGAACTCTCCGTTCAAGTCATAGCGTTTGAGCGTCTGTGATACTGCCACCCATACCTCGTCATCAACGATCTCGCAGTCTGATATCTGCCCGGGGGGGAAAGTGAACAAGTCTCCAAGAAACTGGCCGTTCAAGTCATAGCGTTCCAGAGTCTGTGAGCTTACTACCCATACCTCGCTGATAAGACCTCTGTTAACAATCTCGAAATCCAAGATTGGGGCGCAGGGGAAACTGAACATATAGAGGAACCGCTCGTTCATACAATAGCGTATGACAGTCTGTGACCCTGCTACCCATACCTGGTATTGAGCAATCTCGAAATCCACAATAGGGTTAGTGGGAACAGTGAACAAGTCCTGGAGGAAGTCGCCATTCAGCTCATAGCGTAGGAGAGTCTGTGATGCTGACACCCATACCTCGTCGCCAACGACCTCGAAATCTGAAATCTGGCCGCTTGGAACAGTGAGCAGATTCCCGAGGAACTGGCCGTCCAAGTCAAGGCGCGTGACAGTCTGTGATGCCGCCAGCCATACCTCGTCGCCAACGACCTCGAACTCAAAGACTTGGGACATGGGGACAGTGAATAATTCCCCGAGGAACTGGCCGCTCATACTGTAGCGTTTTAGGGTGTAGCCAGCCACTACCCATATCTCATTGCCTATGATCTCGAAATCCGAAATCTCGTCAGCAGGCAGAGTGAATAAATCCCCGCGGAACTGGCCGTTCAAATCATAGCGTTTGAGGGTCTGTGATGTCGCGACCCATACCTCGTTGCCGACAATGTCGAAAGCGTGAATCTGCACCACGGGGACAGTGAACAGGTTCTCGAGGAAATGGCCGCACCAGTCGTAGCGTTTGAGAGTCTGCGCCTCTGCTACCCACACCTCGTAGTCGACGACCGCGAAATCCAAGATCTGTCTGGCGGGGACAGGGAACGAATCCCTGTGGACGCCGTTCGAATAATAGCGTTCGAGAGTCTGGGAGGCTGCCACCCATACCTCGTTGTAATGGACCTGCGCGTGAAGCGCCGGTGCACGAATCACAAAGATCCACCCGTGGCACAATAGTAAAACATAGCGAACGAAAGGAGGAGACGCCCGTCTTCGGTGTCTACATGGAAACAAAGCAATGGTTGCGGATCGGATCACGTCAATCCCCTCCTCGAGACGGTGACACTCTTGAAGCAACGGACCAAGACTCTGCGCACCGATAGAAACGAGCTACCTGGAGCCATTGGGGGACATGTGGCCCCGTGCGCTACCCCACCGAATACGAAGCTCGATGGTAAGAACACCTCGAACGTGTTCTCCACCAAGCTCTCCAAACCCCGCATTTTATCGACTTGGGTCCCATTATGCAACGGGTCCGTGACAGAATCGGTGGGTCCACGTTCCACACAGTGGAATCGCCGATTTGGAGCGGAAACACCCATAACGCGGGTGCGACTGGTCCGCTCCCTCACGGTCGCGGCTCTGATCGAGCAACCAGATCCCGCCGGAAGTGTCACGGAC
>JBARRC010000602.1:0-3074 GCA_049644045.1 Phycisphaerae bacterium | reverse complement strand
GTGCAGCGGCGGCTCGGCATCGCCACGGTCCACATCTGCCACAACACCGAGGAGGCCGCGACGCTGGCCGACCTGGTGGAAAAGGGGCATCACCTCGCAATCACTCACGGCAACGGGCCCCAGATCGGCAATTTCCTGTTGCGCAACGAGGCCGCCGGCGACGTCATCTATCCGCTGCCCATGGAGGTGGCCGTCGCGCACGTCCAGGGCGGCATGGGCTATATGATCGCCCAAACCCTGATGAACGAGCTGAGCAGGCGCGGGCGTGACTCCGTAATCACCACGATTGTCACGAACGTCCTCGTGGATCAGGACGATCCTTCCTTCCGCGATCCGACGAAGCCCATCGGGAGGATGCTTACAAAGGCGGATGCTGACCGCCTGGCACGCGAGGAAGACTGGACAATCAAGGAGATCACGCCCGGCAAGTATCGTCGTGTGGTGCCGTCACCGCTCCCGAAGCGGATCATCGAGATCGAAAACATTTGCCGAGCGGTCCGTGCGGGCGATCTGATTGTCACGTGCGGCGGTGGCGGGATCCCCGTGATCCACGATCCGAAGGAGGGACTCTGCGGCGTGCGGGCGGTCATTGACAAGGATCTGGCCAGTGCCTTGCTCGCCGCTGAACTCAACGCCGGCACCATGTTGATCCTGACCAACGTCGATCACGTCAGCATCAACTTCGGCAAGCCTGATGAGCAGCCCGTCGAGCGGATGACGCTCGATGAGGCTCAGCGTTTTCTTGATGAAGGTCAGTTTCCGCCCGGTTCGATGGGGCCGAAGATTCAAAGTGCGATCAACTTCCTCAGCACCGCCAGCGACAGTGCCCGGGTCGTGATCGGGCCGCTTGATCGAGCCACCGATGCGGTGGCCGGTCGCATCGGGACGTGCATTACGAAGTGCTGACAACGGGCAGAGGGCAACCTGGGAGGTACAGGAATCAATCAGATCTCAGAGGCGGGTATGAAACCCCCGCGCTTGCGCCTTGCTATTACCCACATTTCCAAAGGTGCCCCATAGGGGCAAGTGAGAATAGCCCAGCGAGTCATCGCTGGGATGACGTTGCCGGACGAGATCTTAGTCCCGTAGGGACGATTGAACCGAACAAGCGGCATTCATCCGTCCCTACGGGACTGGGATCGTTCGCAAACACCACGTTCCCAGCGATAAATCGTTGGGCGATTGTCAAATGTCCCTCCGGGACAAGGTTCCGGTCCGGCTGTGCGGGCCCGGAAGATGTGGGTAATAGCAAGCACTTACGCTTGGGGCTCGGATTGGAATAGGCATATCCGCTGGTGAGGGACAACCCGTCGGAACTACGCCGCGAGCACCCGTTCGATTTCGGTCCTTAGTGCCGCCGTGGCTTCGTCACCCAGCTCGTAGTGCACGCGCATTGACGGCTTGTTGATCTTCAGCAGCCGGCCAAGGTCGATCGGGGTACCGATCAGCACCAGGTCGCAATCGGCCGCGTTGATTGTCGCTTCCAGTTCCGACATCTGCTTGCCGCCATATCCCATGGCCGGCAACACCTCGGTTACGTGCGTGTACTTCTCGAACGTATCCTTGATGGAACCGACGGCATAGGGCCTCGGGTCGATGATGGTGTCCGCACCGTGGTTCCGGGCGGCCACGTGCGCGGCACCGTAGGTCATCTCACCATGCGTCAGCGTCGGCCCGTCCTCGACAACCAGCACGCGCTTACCCTTGACGGCTGACGGATCTTCGACCGTCACGGGTGACTTGGCTCGGATGATCTTGGCACCGGGATTGATCCGCCGGATGTTTGCTTCGACGGTCTCCACGTCTTCGGCCCTGGCGGTTTCGACCTTGTTGATCACGACCACGTCGGCCATCCGTGCGTTGGTCTCGCCCGGATAGTAGAGCAGCTCGTGGCCCGGTCGATGCGGGTCCGCAACGACGATGTACAGGTTCGGCCTGTAGAAGGATGTGTCGTTGTTGCCGCCGTCCCACAGGATGACATCCGCTTCCTTTTCCGCTTCGCGAAGGATTTTCTCATAGTCAACCCCGGCGAACACGATGTTGCCGGCGAGGATGTGCGGCTCGTATTCTTCGCGCTCCTCGATAGTGCAGTCGTGACGATCCATGTCCTCCAAGGCAGCGAAGCGCTGGCAGATTTGCTTCGTTAGATCGCCATAGGGCATGGGGTGACGAATGGCGGCCACCCGCTTGCCCAGCGATTTGAGAACCGACGTAACCGCCCGCGAAGTCTGACTCTTGCCGCAACCCGTACGAACGGCGCAAACCGCAATGACAGGCTTGCTCGACTCGAGCATTGTATTATTCGGACCCAAAAGACAAAAATCTGCACCGGCTGCGTTGACAAGCGCCACTTTGTGCATGACCTCTTCATACGGCAGGTCGGAGTAGGCCATCGCGACCCGATCCACCTGGTGCTTTTTGATCAGCTCGGTTAGCTTCTCTTCGGCTTCGATCGGGATGCCGCCCGGGTACCGTTCACCGCACAGCTCGGCGGGGTAGGTGCGGTCATGGATGTCCGGAATCTGGGCAGCCGTAAAAGCGACCACATGGTATCGGGGGTCGTTACGCCAGAACGTGTTAAAGTCGTGGAAATCGCGGCCCGCGGCTCCAACAATGACCACCTTAACCTGATCTTTCGACGGCAAAGACATAGGTTCCTCTCAAGACTCTCATAAAACCACGACTCTATGGGAAGATCCCTCTCCAGGCAAGTACAATACAATCGAACCCCTCTCACCCACGAATCCGTGGCGTGAGGGGATGAAAAAAACACCGCCGGTGTTCCTACCGGCGGTGTGTAAGCGCTCGGTGTCAACGTGATTGGTTCCGCGTAGGGCCGCTCCCGCCGACAGCTATCAGGCGAAGAGCGTCCAACTCCTGCGGAGCACCAACGGCCGGACTGTCCAACAGAACCGCAGGAGCCTCAAATCAATCAGGAGCCCGGAGCTTGGTCCACCACGCAGCCTTCATACGAGGGGCGCCCCTCCCCGCTGTACCACAGGTTGGTCGCTATATCTTCGGCCGGTTGCGTGTCCTTCTGCCATCCGTCACCACGCACAATGATGCACCGGTAG
>JBARRC010000601.1:0-1504 GCA_049644045.1 Phycisphaerae bacterium | reverse complement strand
CCGCTGCCGCGTGCAGATGTAGGCTTGACGCGAATTCCATGCCTGCATAGAATATAGGCATGAAGCGCGATGCGAAACGGCAATATACGATTCGTTCGGTTCCACCGGATGTGGACCGCGTTCTCCGCGAGCATGCAAGGCGGCGGAACAAAAGCCTGAATGAGGTCGCCCTGGTGGCCCTGCGGCGCGGGGCAGGGTTGGAGGCTCCAGAGGTCGTGTTCGACGACCTGGACGACTGCATCGGCACGTGGCAGGAGGATCCGGATTTCGACGCGGCGCTCAAGCGGCAGGACGTGGTGGATCGGAAGCTATGGCGCTAAGGCTTGCCCTGGATGCCAACCGGTACGTTGACTTCTGCAAGGCGCTGGATGCGGCGGTCGCTCCTCTACGCCGGGCCAGCGAGATCATTCTGCCTTTCGTCGTGCTCGCGGAACTGAGGGCCGGTTTCCGATGCGGTCGACGGTCGCGACACAACGAGCGAGTCCTCGCTCGCTTCCTCCAATCCCCTCGTGTGGCCGTTCTGTTTGCGGATGAAGGCACGACACACTTTTACGCGGATCTGTTCGCCGAACTCCGCCAGGCGGGAACACCCATTCCGACGAATGATCTGTGGATCGCAGCCCTGGCCATGCAGCACGATTTGACGCTCTTCACGCGCGACAAACACTTCGACCGGCTGCCGCGGATTCCGCGGATATGACGGACCTTTCGCAACGGTTTCCACGCACACGGTGCCGCGTTCGGAACGGGGCGAGAGGTTGACCCATGCCACCCAGGTCATCCCGACCACCCGCCCGGGAAGGTTGTCTTGGAAGCGAGTAAGAACTGCGGCGCTTTGACATGCCGGGCCGATTGCATCATGATACTCGCTCTTCGACCGAGGCCCCGTTTGCATCAGCTCGGATGCTTCGAGCTCGACGGGAATGGGAACCTGTGGAACCAATCACACTGAAGTGAAGCAGAGGGAATCATGGCAAAGCAAAAGACAGGAGGCCCGTCGCCCGTGATCGCGGATCGGCTCAGGCGATGTCGGCGACAAATGAACAAGAAACGCATCAAAGCGTATCTGATCTCTCACCGGGTCGATCACTGTTACCTGACCGGCTTTACCGGCGAGGACTCGGCTGTCATCGTCACACCACGCGACGTGCACATCGTCAGCGACGGCCGGTTTGACGAGTGCATTAACCGGGAATGTCCGTGGGCAAAGAAGTGGCTGCGCAAGGGCCAGCTCAACGACGAGATTGCCAAGGTTTGTAAAGAGCTCAAGCTCACGTCGCTGGCTGTTCAGCAGGACCACATGACCGTGGTCGATCATGCGACCATCAGCAAGCTCAACAAGAGCACGCGTCTGATCAAGGCTCCGCCGATCGTCACGGACATGCGCCGCCTCAAATCACCGGCCGAGCTGCCGACCATCCGCAAGGCAATTCGCGTGGCGGAGGAGGCGTTTGAGGCGATGCGTGCCTCGATCCGCATCGGTCAGACCGAGCTGGAGCTGGCC
>JBARRC010000600.1:0-2840 GCA_049644045.1 Phycisphaerae bacterium | reverse complement strand
CGGCAACGGGCCGAGAGGGTTGTCCGGACGAATGGAGCGCCGGGATGGATGGGGCACCTCCACCTCCCCAACGGCGAGGCAGACATCGGTGATCTGGCGTCGATCTTCCGGGGAAAGGGCTGACTCGCGTGGGGGCAGCTCGGCGTAAAGTCGACCGGTTGGCACGTGCCGATAGGAAGCCGACCGGTCAAGCCGGGTTAGAACAGCGAGCCGATTTGGAAGCTGAAGATCTGCTCCTCGTCATCCGGGCCGGAGACGACCGGAATGGCCAGGCCGAGCTCCAGCGGAATCGGGCCGAATATGTCGATCGTGAAGCGAACGCCGGTGCCGATCGACGCCACCCACGAGCCCGACCCCACCGCACCTGTGTCCACGAAGAACAGGCCGCGAACGTTCTCCCCTATGAGCGGGAAGGAGTATTCGCCCCCCAGCAGGATCAGAAAGTCGCCGCCGATACTGTTGTCATCGAGGCCGTCACGCGGCCCGACCCCCCGAAACTCGAAGCCACGGATCGAACCGGTCCCGCCGGCGTAGAAACGCTCAAAGACCGGAGCATCACCGAGGATCGCGCCGCCCTCAGCCCTTAGCTGCAAAACGCTCTTACGCTCCAGCAGATCGGTACGAACCGTCTTGTACCAACTGTAGTCGGCGGTCAACCTGCCGAAAGTGTAATCACCGCCGAGGAGGCCGAACTGTTCGTACCCGATCCGCAGCCGGTCGCCCGTGGTCGGCACGAATCGGCTGTCGGTTCGATCGCGCGCCAGCGTGCCTTTGAGGCTGGTGATGAGATTGGATCCTTCGTCGTCGCGGATGTCGCTGGAGGCGAAGATATCCACGTCGTCGATCGCAACGCTCTCCACCCGCAGCGCCAGCCCCCCGGACCACCCGTGCATCCATCCGCGCTCGAAACGTTTGCCGAAGCTGACACGCCCACCACCGCGCCGCTCGTCGTAACCGTCGCGGCCTCGCTCGAACAGATAACCGCTCAAACCGAACCGTAGCGGCTTATCAAAAAGATACGGTTCAGTGAAATCGATCCGAAACCGATTGACCTCCGTGCCGGGTTGTAATTCGAGACGAAGGTGCTGCCCGCCGCCGAAAAACGCGCGGAACTTGGCCAGCTCCGACCAGCTACGCGGCCAGTCGAACAGATCGAAGTTCTGAAGGTCGAGGACCACATTCCCTACCAGCCCGCTGTTGCTCGTGACACCGAAACCGAAAAGGAAATCACCGGCTTTCTCAGCCTCCTCCACGTCGATCACCGCATCACGAATGCCCGGTGCGTCGCCCACCGGATAGACGCGAGCCGAATTGAAAACGCGAGTCTCACGCAGCCGGCGCTCCGCCTCCCTGGCCTCGGTCAGGTCAAACAGATCGTCGGGCGGGTAGAGATTCAGCTCGCGCCGGACCACCTTGTCCTTTGTTCGAGTGTTACCACGTACCACGACCTGCCCAACGCAAAACTGCTCACCCTCGTGGATCTCCATCGTGATGCGCACGAAGCCCGGTATCTGAGAGAAGACGCGAACAGCCCGGACGCCAGCGTAGATATAACCCAGCTCCCCGTAGCGGTCTCGAATGACCCGAACGTCCGCATCGACCTTCGGCCGATCCACACGCTCCCCCATCCGCGAAGCCATCAGGTCGAGCAGCTCCTCGGTGGTCAACGTGTTGTTCCCGGTGTACTCGATCGCCTCGATCGTGTAGGGGGTTCCTTCGTCTATGGCGAAGATGATCGTCAGGTCCCGGCCATCGTCACTGAGCTCGCGGCGATAGCTCACCCGCGCATCCAGAAAGCCGTGATCACGATAGTAGGTTTGCAGCCGGGCAACGTCGGTCTCAGCTTTCTCCTCATCAAACGCCCCGGCACGGAGAATCCAAAACGCCGTTTTCGTATCGATGTTCCGTTTCAGCTCGCGATCCGGAAACGCCTCATTACCTTCGAAGACGATCTGGTGGATGCGGACTTGCTTCCCTTCCTCAACCGTGTAAACCAGCTCGCCTAAACGTTGGAGCCGTTCCTGGTCGTACGCCACGGTCACGTCACCATAACCCGCATCTCGATACATCGCGATGATCGCCTCGCGGCCGTTGCGGACCGCAAGCCAATCCACCGGGCTGCCCACCTTTTGGGCGACCTGCTCCTTCAGCCGGCCGTCGCCGAACTTCTTGTTACCCTCGAACCGAATCGCGCTGACCACGGGATGCTCGCGCAGCTCGAAGGTGACGCGAACGCCGTCGCCGTCTTCGGTCAGGTCATAAGTCACCGACAGGAATCGACCTGTGCGAAGCAGCCGGGTGACGGCCTCGTCTAAAACGGTGGTGTCGAGCGTATCACCCGGCCGCACGCGCACCATGTCGCGTACGTAAACCTCACTGGTTCGAATTAGGCCCGCAAACTCGACGGCCTTGATGATTTGCTCTCGTTCCGGCTGTGCCCGGGTAGTCGCCAGCGGCGTCAACCACGCCGCTGCGCAGCACAACCCCACCGTGAATCGGATATTCCGTCGACTGGTGCTACGTAGATATTCCACTCTTGTATCCTGACCGTGCTCAGGACCGCACATGTTCGCTCCGCGCCAACTGCCCCGGCATCGTACCATCGGAGCAACCCGCGGACAATGAAGAATCGGGTACCGGTTGCCTACCACCCCGGGACACCGGGTCAAGATACGCTGTGCCGAGAATCACGCTGTGCCGAGAATCCTTTCTCGGCACCTGCCGGAGGACCGAGAAGGGATTCTCGGTCCAGCGTATCACCCCTCGCTTACGCCTTGCTATTACCCACATTTCCAAAGGTGCCCCATAGGGGCAAGTGAGAATAGCCCAGCGATTCATCG
>JBARRC010000599.1:0-3405 GCA_049644045.1 Phycisphaerae bacterium | reverse complement strand
CAATGAGGTCGGTCTGATGCCCCGGCGATTCGTGGTAAGCGATGCTCACATGGAGGCGTTCTCCAAGCAGCAGCGGAAGCGCTTCGAGGACGAGATGGTTCTTCATCTGACGCGCGAGTTTCCCGAGGAAGCGAACCGGGTGGGCGAGGACTGGCTGCGGGAGATGATCCGCGAGGGCGTCCAGTCGGCGGAAGGGTACAACATCCTCCTGGAGCGGGACGTCGCGCGATACCTGGAACTGATGCTCGCAATTTCGCCGGACTTCGACGACAGCGACAAGACGCCGTGGGCTAAAGACATCCTCACGGATGAGCGTATGACGGGCCAGGAGAAGCTAGATCGGATTTGCGAGCATGTCATGTTCGACCATGACGACGAGGATACCGGCGCAGGCGACGTAGCAGCCACGGACGAGGAGGTGGATTGGTGAGAGCCAGGCGCCCCCTCAATCGGCAAGCGGTCCAAGAGGCCAACGAAAGGCTCTGGGAGGACAATCCCGAGCTCAATCGCCGTCAGCTTACCATGGGGACGGAAGACTATGAGTACCGTCGTCAATGGATGGCGGCCTATCAGGAAGCCCTGGCCCGCCAGGAACAGCCGCCCGCCACCTCCGGTGGTGACGGACAGGTTGCGGCGCCAAGTCAACCATGCCCCGGAGCGACCACGGCCGATTTAGGCGTCAATGTGACCCGCACCAACGATGGCCGGTCCCTCGCGGGCGCCACCGTGGAGATCTCCGGTCCCGACAGTCGAACCAGTACTACGGACGCAAGCGGGAATGTCCTGTTCCGCGGGGTGAACCCCGGCCAGTACACGGTCACCGGTTCCAAGAGTAACTACAGCACGGAAACCACCACAGCAACCGTCAGCGCGGGCGCGACGGCAACGGCGGCCCTCGCTTTGACGGCCGATGTGGAACTGGGCGTCACCGTCACCGACCGGTCTACTAACAATGCGATCCAGGGAGCGACGGTGAGGATCACCGGTCCCGAGATGCACGAGCGTCGCACCGATTCATCGGGTATTGCCCGGTTCGTGGGCATTGCGACGGGTGACTATCGAATTCAGGCAACGCACACCCACTACCGCGCCGGCGACACCAACGTGACGGTTAACCAGGGCTCCACACCGGTGCAGGTACAGTTGACTGCCGTAGCCGGTCTGGGCGGCACGGTTCGAGACCGCGATACGAACGACCCGATCGAAGGCGCGACGGTCACCCTCGCAGAACGATCGGATCTTAGCGCCACCACTGACGCAAGCGGCGCCTACAACTTCTCCAACGTGGAAGCGGGTACCTATCATGTGCAAGCCTCAAAGCCGGGCTACACCACCGCTACCGCAACCGTCAACGTCGAAGCGCGAAGCAGCCAGCGGGTGAACCTGCAACTTCAACGGATTACGCTGGAGATTACCGATGCGGCCAACAACCCGTTGACCGGCACGCGCACGGTCATCGTCGGTGAACGGATCGATCTGCGCGTTCGCACCAACCCCTCCGGTCAGGCGATGACGAATATTCAATGGACGATCCCGGGTACTACGCCGGGAACCCAGCCGGCGTCGACCGTGAAGAGCTATACGATGGCGCTGGCGCGTACCACCAAGAGCGATCTAACGACGGGCGACCTGCAAAGCAACAGCCTGCAGTTTTACTGGGTGGAAGGTGGAAACAAGGATGTTCGCGTCTCGGCTCAAGTAGGAGGCGCCACGCTGCAAGCGACGGTTACGTTCGACGTGAAACGCCCGACTCTCGACAGCTTCACTTCTCGGACGGGCCCGATTGACATCGGCAATCCATGGGGTTCGGGACGTGAAATGTACTGCGGCACACCCGCAGACAATGGTTTGAACTACACCGCCGAGGTCACTCCCCCTGCAGGGGTCAACGGCGAGATCAAATTCACTCAAACACTGCAGGCACGTTTGGAACGGACCAAAACGGACGGAACATTGGAGACATGGACCATTCCCGGCTGGTGGCTTGACGTCAACGATCCGTATGCAAATCACGGTCCGCATGCTGTAACAGCAGGGGTCCAACGCACCATTGGCGATAATGATTCTCCCGGAATGCCGTTGCGCACAGGCTATCGAAGAGCTGAGGTCAGACATATGACCTTCAGACTTTTTGTCATGTTCAAGCCCTCAGGGGCAAATACGGTCTGGGTCCCCCTCGGACTGCTTCACTGGGGCTGGAGCGGTTTGGCCGAAAGCTCCGACGGTGGGGTGACCTGGACCAAGACGTCCGGCGCCCACCAGGCGACAAATCCGAGCGGTAGTACTACGCTTGAGTTCGCAGAATGGGTGGATCGCAAAACGGATAGTCCTCCGCACCCGACATGGGTGTAGTTGTGAGTATGGAATGCGTACGGGTCTAATTTCAGTGATGCTCTCCATTGTGGGAGCGGTTTGGGTGACGGGGTGTAGCGTGTCAACGAAAAACATGAAAACTAACGTTCAGGAGCCTTGGGGCAATCAACTTCGTGGAGCGTCCATGTCGCTGCGTAGCGACCAATCGAAATACGCTCTCGGTCAGCCGATCCGCCTCACGATGCACATTCGCAACCACAGCCGGCAAGATATCCGATTGCTGAGCACGGACATTGTTACCACGTACCGCTTGCTCGCCTTTGATACACACGGTCATCCGATGGAAAAGTCAGATGAGCTGAAGCGTGCCGAGGAAAGCTCCGAACCGCCCGGTGTGATCTCTCGTTCACTGACCATTCTGAAACCGGATGAGGAAACCACAGAGAGCTTCGATGCCGACAGACTCGTCAAGGTTCAGCAGCCCGGCGTCTACTACATGGTTGTGATTCGTCGGCTGATGTCCTGGGATGAAGGATTTCTAGTGTCAAATGCGATCCATGTGGAGATCGTACGGCCGTAGGGTATATCTGAGGTCGTTGAGAACATATCCGAATAACCCCGAGCCGCGGGCTTCAGCCCGCGCGGTGGCCCGAAGTCAAGGTCGTTCGGATAGGCACTAAGACGATAAGGCACATGAGCATAAACCCGGCACCTGCCGAAGCGACGTTCAACCGGACGATAGCACCCCGCGCGGCGCTCTATGCGATGATCGACGCCGCGCGGGAGTCGAGCGCGCCCTCCCAGGCCGAGCAGGCCGGCGTGGACTGCCAATCGCTCTTTACCGGTGAGCTGGGTGAAATGCTCGAGGATGTCGCCCCGCATCTGATCGAGTTCCGCCGGGGAACCTCGTTCTATCGCTGGTGGTTCGAGCAGTGGGGCAACAGCATCGGCGTGCTGGTCGAGGCGCCGGTCAGTCTTTCTGATTTCCGCCGCCATTTCAGGACGCTGACGATCGTCCGCGGAGGAAGCGACCGCAAGCGGTACTATTTCCGGTTCTACGACCCGCGGGTGCTGCGGGTTTTTTTGCCAAGC